>JAGOFZ010000099.1 GCA_017996955.1 Longilinea sp. | reverse complement strand
AGCTGGTACTCAACTTGTGTGCCTGCCGCCAACGCGGGAAGGTCCACATACCAGTTGGCACCCGGGTAACTGGTGTTATCGTAGGTGCCCATGAATTTGGTCCACGTGCCGGCGGTGATGTTGTGGATCTCCACGCCGGCAGTTTCACCCGGAACCGTATCGCTGTTCATCCACACGCGAACAGTCTGGGTGTAAATTGGATTGCCAGCGGGAAGCTGGGCCACCCAGCTGTTTGTCGCCGCCTCAACTGCACCAGCCGGGGAGAGCCCGAATGCCAGTGCTGCAATAAATATGGCTGCCAAAAAAACGGACAGCCCTTTTGAGAGTGTTGGTCTCATCTGTGTCACTCCTCCTGTTGAACCACCAACCGGGTTAAATTTGCCATCCCCACTTGCATGGATGGTCGGGATCAACTGAAACAAATATGTGTCAGGCTTTCTGAGTACATTTCCCCTTTCTGGGTCTCCAAAGTAGATGAGCAACCCCTGATGTTGATCTTCTTGCGACTTGCCTGTACAGTGATTATAGCACGGCGAAAATCCATATTCAACTTACATTTACTTTGGAATTACCTTAAAATTTTTAGAGTGCCCATCCCGTGCTATAATTTTGATATGCATACGCCCGAATCTCCCCTTGTCATCGGTATCGCTGGCGGCTCTGGCTCAGGCAAAACCACCGTCGCCAATGTCATCCTCCAGCGGGTGGGCAGCCATCGGATAGCCTACCTCGCCCATGATGCCTACTATCGTGAACTGACCGGCCTGCCTCCTGTGCAGCGCGCCCAGGTCAACTTTGACCACCCCAACTCGCTGGAAAACGAACTGTTGGTCCAGCACATTCAACAGCTCAAAGCCTGGCAGCCTGTCGAAATGCCCGTCTATGATTTCACCTGCCATGCCCGTACCGGGCAGACGGTCCACGTCGAGCCACAGCGGGTCATCCTTGTTGAAGGTATTTTGATCTTTGCCGAGCGTGCCTTACGCGAGCTCTTTGATGTCAAAATCTTTGTCGATACCGACGCCGACATTCGCTTTATTCGCCGCCTGCAGCGGGATATTGCTGAGCGCGGCCGCACCACCGAGATGGTCATTAGGCAATATTACGCCACTGTCCGCCCCATGCATCTGGAATTTGTCGAACCATCCAAGCGCTATGCCGATGTCATCATCCCCGAAGGCGGTCATAACGCTGTTGCCATGGATATGGTCATTGCCCGGATTGAATCGCTGCTCGCCCCTGGCGGAATCCGCTCATGAGCGATCAACCCCCCGAGCCCATCCAACTCCCTCCGCCTGGCTTCTGGCAGCGGATTAAGCTCTGGTTCAAGCAGCCCGCTGTCCTGACCACCCTGCGCATCCTGGCGTTGGTTGTGGTGGTGGGACTGTCCATCTGGCTGGTGCTTAACCGCGAGCGTATTGAGAGTCTGGCTGCATTTGGTTACCCTGGCATTTTTCTGGTCTCAGCCTTACTGAATGCCTCGCTCTTTTTGCCCCTGTCCACCGGTGTGGTCATTTCCATGATGGGCGCGGTTTTTAATCCCTACCTGGTCGCCATTGCCGCGGGCTCTGGCTCCACTCTGGGTGAAGTCTCGGGCTACCTGGCGGGTTTCAGCGGTCAACCTGTGATGGAAAAACTGGACCGCCAGCGCAAGCTGGAATACTGGATCAAACGCTATGGCGGCTGGGCTATCATCTTTTTAGCCTTCATTCCCAACCCGCTGTTTGATGCTGCCGGCATGATTGCTGGCGCGCTCAAGATGCCCCTCTGGCGCTTCCTGATCTACTGCTGGATTGGTAAATGCCTGAAAATGCTGGCATTTGCGCTGGGCGGCGCCGCACTCATTGACCTGATCCCCTGGCTTTAGCCCATTATGGCTTTGGCGTTATCCGCCTGAGATTTAGCTTTTCCCGCCGCAGCTCGGTCAGTTTTCGGCGCCCTTCGGCTTGAATTTGCCGCCAGCCATCCAGCACTTGTTGAACCTCAGCCTCAAGCTCAGGGTATTCGCCGTATCGAATTTGCGTATAGACCTGTGTAATCTGGTCTGCCTGTTCTTGATGCTCCGGGAACAGCCGTTGCAGCGCTGGTAAAAATTCCAGCGGTGTGGTTGCTGGGGGTCGGGGGTGTTCCAGTGCAGCACATAACCCCATTAATTGTCCGTAAGCCCTTCTGACCCGCGCTGCCGCCAGCACCTGTGCCGCGCTGCGGGGCTTCCCTCGGTTGGCTTCTGGCAGGGTTGGGATCCTCTGAACGCGGCTGACGTTGCGCCGCTCGTCTTCACCCGCCTCGGCTCGCCTGATCCGCGCCGCATTCAATCGCCGAATAATCAAGATGATGGCAATGGCCAGGATAATCCCCACCACCCACAGCCGGGCTGTTTCTTCCCAGTTGATAATCTTCTCCGCTGCCTGTTCCATCAAGTCAAGCATTGTCGCGGCCGTCTGCTGAACGGATTGTTGCAATGCTTCAATGGCCTTGCGATTGTATTCCGGCTTGATGACGCGGATTAGCAGTTGAATCAGCCCAACCAACGGCACCGAGATCAACAGCCCTGCCAGCAAAACAATGGCCAGCAGTCCCGTAAAGATGCCCATCAAGAGCTTGCCTATGATTTCTCCAAAAACCTGCCCCGTCAGCATTCCCAATCCCACCGCCGCCGCGGCCAACCCGGCAACGCTCAACCAGCTTCGCCACCGAAATGGTGGCACCCGCCCGCCCCGGCTGACTGACAGATCCGCAATGCGGGTGGCGCTCAGGCTCAATAACCCCATCAATAAAAACAGGCCAACAGGGATGATGGCCAGGCTGCTTTTATCTGCGGACGTGATTAAGAAGTACAACCCTAACAGCAAAATCCCGGCTCGAAAACTGCCCTGAGTTCCCCAACTATCCAGCGCCGAGGTTGCCAGCGTCACCCCGCGCAGCGCCAGCAGCGTGATAACCAGCACATGCAGCGCTTCTGCCAGCGCCAGCCCGCTGAAGATCTCGCCGCGCGGCTGCCAGCGGTAAACCAGAGCATTTAAAGTCAAGATTTGTATCAGCACCAGCCAGACAAAAAACGCGCCGATCCGAATACTGCGCTTAATCCTCAAGAAATTAAAGACTCGGGCCAGAAAATGACTGCCCAGTTCCAGGGCAAATAAGGCTGCAATTGCCTCCCACCAGGGGGTGCGGCCTGCCTGAGTGTACTGATACCAGACACTGACCCAGGCTGTATCCATCCCCATCAGCGTCAAGGTGCTGATCTCTGCCCACAGCGTGGCTGAATGGCGTTGCGGGCTAGCTGGCTGCATGTTCCTCATCCTTGACCACAAAAGGCATATGAATGGACTGCACCCCAGGAATCTGCGGCGGTGCTTCTTCGTCTAACGATATCACCGTGGTGTGGGCCCGGTAGCGCTTCAATTGCACCAGCGTTTCGGCCAGGGTCGGGGTGACGAAGGCTGTCACCACCATCAACGTAGCCCCCAGCGGGATTCGCGGCGCCGCGCGCAGTAGATAATTCTCAAATGGAATCGTTGTGTAGGCCGTCAACCCGGCCAGGGTTTCCAGCAAAGTGCCCAACTGGCTGGCTGCGCGTCCCGGCGAAACCAAAAACGGCTGGTCGGCTCTTTTGAGATTGCCATTCGAGAGCAGCCCCACCGAATAGCCATCCTGCACCGCGTGATAGATCATCGTCGCGCTCACGCTGATAAGCTGCTCCAGCATGGGGGGCACAACCCCTTCCCAGATATGATGGGTGGTTGCTACATTAACACAGACCACCATCACTCGCGCTGTCACCGGTTGAAAAACCCGGGCCTGCAACGCCCCGGTTCGGGCAGTCGCCGGCCAGTGAATCCGCCGAAAATCATCTCCGGGTTGGTAATCCCGCACACCCATTGGCTGTGTAGGGTCTTCAAATAACCGCCGCCGCGCACCCCGATCCCCAAAGGGATCATCTGCGTTCAGTCGCAGTGTTTTAAGCGGCAGCATCTGCGGGAACACCACCAGCCGGTCCGATTGTTCTTCCTCTCGCTCGGTCTCAAACAGCCCAAACGGATCGCCTGATTCTAATTTGACCGGGCCCAGTGGATAGACCCCGCGCTGTTCAAATTGAAACGGAAACCGCCGGGTCACGCGCTGCTGCCAGCGCAAACTGTATTGATTGATGACCCAGCCGCGCTCTGGCAGGTGGGATGGCGCTATCAGGGTCGCGTCCTGTGGCGGTGCGCCAGTGGGCCAGGAGTCGCTCGTCCGCATCCAGATGACCGGCAGCCGCTTGTGATTGGCAACATCGATCTGCGCCTCGCTGGATTCGCCCGGAAAACCGCGCCGGTAGCTGATCCGCCGCTGGTAGCTTACCTGCCGCAAAGCATGGCGCTGCCAGAGCCGCGCCAGCCCCACAATCACCCCCAGGGTCGTGGCAAATGCCACCAGTTCCGGCAGCCCGAAAAAAGCTCCCGCAATGATAAACAGTACCAGCAGCGCAATCCAGCGGTCGATGGGCATTATCCCTCTACTGGAACCGGCACCGCCGAGACGATATCTTCAATCAGCTCTACCGCACTCCGGCCGCGCAATTGTGCCTGTGGCGCAATCATTAACCGGTGCGCAAACACGTCCAACGCCATGGCTTTAACGTCATCTGGCAGCACAAACGCACGCCCTTGCAGCGCCGCCCAGGCCTGCGCCGCCTGAAAGAGTGCCATCGTGGCCCTGGGGCTGGCCCCCAGTTGAATATCCGCGTTCTGGCGGGTGGCGCGGGCAATCCGCACCACATAATCTCGCACTGAATCTTCCACCCGAATGGCACGCCGTTCCTGCTGCAGCGCCTGAATTTCTTCCGGCGTCGTCACAGCTTCCAGTTCAACCAGTGGATCGCTCAATCGGAACCGCGCCAGAATATCATTTTCTTCTGTCTGTGTTGGGTATCCAATTTGCACCCGCAGTTGAAACCGGTCAATCTGAGCCTCCGGCAGCGGAAATGTTCCTTCCAATTCCACCGGGTTTTGCGTAGCCATCACCAGGAAAGGCCGGAGCAGGGGGCGGGTCACACCATCCACCGTCACCTGGCGCTCCTGCATTGCCTCCAGCAGCGCCGACTGTGTTCGCGGCGTTGCCCGGTTGATTTCATCAGCCAGGATCACCTGGGCCATAATCGGTCCCGGACGAAATTCAAATTCCTGCTGCTTTTGGTTAAACCAACTCAACCCGGTCACATCAGAAGGCAGTAGATCTGGCGTGAACTGGATCCGCCGAAAGGCGCACCCTAATGAAGCCGCCAGCGCCCGTGCCAGCGTTGTCTTGCCTGTTCCGGGCACATCCTCCAGCAGCACATGCCCCTCGCAGAGGATCGCCGCCACCAAACGCCGAATCACGTCGTCTTTGCCCACAATCACTTTTTGCACATTTTGAACAATTTTATGCGCCGCAGCTTGAATCATACTCATCCTCCAATATCGATGCTTATGCCGGTCTGTACCGGACATCAATCATGTCACCAACTTTTGCCTTCAGGCGTTGCGCTGCATTCCCATTGACCACGCACACCGCCAGATATCCCGAACTGTCGATCATTGCCACCAGGCTGCCCGGTCCACGGTCTCCAAAAGTCAGCACCAGTGGAATCTCTGTATCGCCAAAATGGATCGTGCAGCCCTGCCCTTCCAGTGCTTCAATCTGCAGCCCGGTTGCCAGATTGCCAAAATGGTCAACATGTAAAATTGGCGCTTGCCAGCCACCAACGGTTGCCGTGGGCTGGGGTATGGTCAACCTGACTGGCTCGCGCATCACCGTTCCTAATTTTTCCAGCGCCGCCCCATTCACAATATGGGCGGCAACCGGCGCAAAGATGTCTCGCCCATGAAAGCTCCGGCTTGGGTTGGGCAGCCAGAATTCCGCCTGATCAAGTTGGACGATGATAACCGGCTCGCCTGCCGTCTCAGCCTGCTCCAGGGAAATGGTCAGCAGACCATTGTCTGGCCCCACAAAATACCGCGTCCCAATCCGGGCAGCAATCGCCCGCCGTTCTGTTCCCACGCCCGGGTCCACAACCCCCACAAAGACAGTCCCTTCAGGGTAATAATTCCAGGCTCGTGCCAGCGTCAGCGCGCCCGCTAGAATATCCTGAGGTTCGATCTGATGGGTCAAATCGGCAATCTGCGCATTAGGCGCAATGGACCAGATCACGCCTTTCATAATGCCCGGATAACCATCCCGGTCGCCAAAATCAGTCATTAATGCAATGATCTTCATATATCCTTATCACTGTCAGCGGGGATGAAGCAATTGTAACCCATCGGAGATGAAAATCAGATTAACAAATCGTTCCCCCTCGCTTATAAATTTCTGATATTATTAGACATTGGCAGTATAATAAGCCCGACTTGGTAAAGTCACATCATTATTATCCCTTAGGAGCATACCTCTATGCCTGAAAAAATCCCCTTTCGTGAGCGTTTCCAATATTGGCTCGATAACCAGTTCTCGCGCGGCACTGGCGCCCTGATCCTCTGGCTGGGCATCCTTTCGCTGGCGGTG
>JAGOFZ010000098.1 GCA_017996955.1 Longilinea sp. | reverse complement strand
CCACAATCATAAACATTCCCACGCCAGGCCCGGTGCCAAAAACGCCTCCAAAAGTTTGCGCCATTGCCGATCCTGGATCACGCATGGCGGGTTCAAACACCTTATCTGCCAGCGGCCCGGCTATCAGCATGGCAGCCGGCGCCGTGATGGTGGCGATCACCAGCCGCACCGAAAACACCCGCCCTTGCAGATTCGGCGGCACCTTTGACTGCCAGATGGCCTGGTTAGACGCGTTGATAATCGGCCCAAATAACGCTCCCACCAGAGAGGCTGCAATCCACACCGGCACATAGGGCGTGGCGCCCAGCAGAGCGTACCCGATCACGCCAACAAGAATCCACCCAACGGTAACACCCAGTATCCGGCGGCGCGGCCCGCCCCAGGCAGTGATAATCAGGCTGCCGGCCACCCCGCCAATGGCCCCTGCCGATTGGACGAAACTGAGAATGCTGGTGTTATCCCCCGTCCGCGCCAGCACCATCGGATTAATCAATGTCCCGGCCAGGCTGGTGAAGAAATTGCCCAGGAAAAAGACCATTTGCAGCCCCAGCAGCGGGCGGCGGTCTAGAATATATTGGAATCCCAGCAGCGCATCTTTCCACAGGCTGCTCTGGTGGCCATCTGACGTTGGTGTGGGGTTCGGCACATGGACACTGAGCAGTGTCACAATGGCAATGCCCAATGTCACCAGGTCAATAATCAGAATGCCCTCAATCCCAATTGGTTTGATCAGTGCTGCCGCCAGAACCGGCGCAAAAATCCCCGATCCCCACTGCGCCAAAGACATCATCCCGCTGGCGCGCCCAAATTGTGATTTGGGAATCATTTGCGAGATCGCCGCCGAATAAGCTGGCCATTGAAATGACTGAAAGAACCCACTGAAAACCCCAATGGCATAAATATGCCAGATTTCCAGTTTTCCGGTCAGGTAAAGCACCAGCACCACCACTGTGGTCAGGCCGGTAGCCAGATCGCTCAACATCATCGTCAGCTTGCGGTTCCACCGATCCACCAGCGCTCCGGCAATCGGGCTGAACAACACCATCGGCGCCATGAAGAAAAAACCCACCAGCGCCAATGCCGTGGCCTGCCCGGTTTTTTGCCATGCCCAGATGGTGAACGCAAACCCAACCATGGCCGAGCCAATCAGTGAGAAAACCTGTCCGCCCCAAATGAGCGTAAACGCTGGCATGCCTTGCAATGATGATCGTTTCATGGTGCCTCAGATTTGATTGCGGATTGTAAATTCGATTTGTCGCTGGCCTGCACCACCCGCCCCTGCCGGGTCAGAGTTCCCAGATAGGGCGCACTGCCCTCTCGTGCAATCCAGTTTTCCATGTTTAACGCCGGCTCCCCCGCTGCCGGAATCCATTCCCCATTGTATTTGCGGGCGATGTGCACATGGGTGCCGGTCGCCTGCCCGCCATCGCAGGAGGCATAGCCAATTGGGTCACCAGCTTTGACGGCGGTTCCAACTTTGGGTAAAAAATCGTTCTCCAGGTGCAGGTAAAAAATGACCCAGCCGGTCTGCTCCAGACCATCCCCGTCCAGGTCCAGTACCACAATGGCATCGCCGGTTCGGGCAATCACGCCGTCTGCCACCGCCACAACCGGCTGATCCATCGGGCTGACCGTGCAGCCCCCCACTACCAGAGATGGTGCAAAGTCAATCGCCGCAAAGGGCTCGCCCTCACCCCAGCCGGTGTGCGGTCCGCCGGTATAGGCCCAGGTTTGCCCCAACTTGAAGGGCAGTCGCAGGGCAGGCTGCTCCAGACTGCCCGGGATGGGTGCCGGGTCGTTCACCCAGCCATCCCCAAACAGCGTCCGATAGGTTTTTTCCAACCCTTCAGAACTGATGGCAATGGCGTAATCATCACTGCTCAACACCCGGGCAAAATAATAGTGCAGCGCCACAGTCGCGGCATTTTGCCAGGGGTCTGGACGCTCCAACCGTCCATCCGGAAATTCAAACAGAGTCAGGTTGCCGTTTCGCCAGGCATAGAATCCGTTGTTCAGGTAATTCGCCGCCCAGGTCAATTGCGAGGCCAGCCCGGTATGCATGTATTCCACATACCCCAGCGGATAGTCATCCAGGTTCACCAGGGGCTCTGGCTGGCTCAATGCCCCGGTCTGATACTCCAGAATTGCCAGCAGCAGCTTGGGATTGATGCTGAAATTGGTGGCAATATGATCAACAATTGCGCCGCCTCTGCGGGTGGCGCCGCCAATAAAAAGGGAATAATCTTTCAACCAGCCGGGCTGTGCCGCCACAAATGCCGCTGCATCAAACCCCACCTGCGCTGGCCCATAACCATACTGGCTGTCAGGCAAAATCTGATAGGGGCTGCCCCACAGAATCTGATAATAGATTGGGATCTGCATCGGCAAACCCGGCGGCAGGGTGGTCACATGATCCGGGATGATAGGATTGGCCTCCCGGATTTCTGTCACGGTGGTATTAAACCGTGCTGCCAGTGCTTTCAATGTGTCGCCGGTTTGAGCGGTATATTCCACCAGTGTGCCGGGGGGATAGGGCGGGCGGGTTGGCAGCGCCGTGGGGGTGGGCTGGTCTGGCGTGGGCGCCGCCTCAGTCTGCATCGGCGCAAGTGTCGGCGCTGCCGGGGTCACGCAGCCCGCCAGCGCAACCACAAGCATCAGCATCCAGCCGATCAGGCGCTTATTTCGTTCGAACAATGACGGCCTCTACCGAACCAACGGTACTGGCTGTAACGATCACCCCGTCTTTGATCAATAGCCCTTCGTAATTTTTCTCTCCCTGAACGGCCCGCCATCCGCTCAGCACAAACGGCGCCGGTCTGTCGGCCGGCATCCACTCGCCATTATACTTGCGCGCCATATGCACATGCCGCCCTGTTGCCGATCCCCCCTCGCAGGAGGGGTGCCCAATTTGCTCATCCTGATCCAGCCACTCGCCAACCGGCACCCGCCCCATGGTGGCAATATGCAGGTATAAAATCACCCAGCCGGTCTGCTCCGACCCATCGCCATCCATATCCACTACAACCAGCCCGTTATCCGAGCGGGTCACCAGTCCGGGCGCCGCCGCGGTAATCCAGTACATGGACGCCTCGCAGCTTCGTTCGTCTGATGGCGGGGCAAAGTCGAGCGCGGCCATGGGGGTGCCGGTGCCCCAGGCGGGGTGCGGCCCGCCGGTATAAACCCAGGGCAGTCCGGGGGCAAAGGGCAGTTCCATCGGTGGCTGTGAGAAGCCCGCCGGCAGCAGTGGTTCAACGGTCTGCGCCCGCTGCCAGGGGCTGTCAAACATTTCTTCATACCGCACGCTCAGGCTTTCGGTGCCGTACACCGCACCGGCCCAGGCCAGCGGCTCATAGATCTGACTGAATAAATACAGCAGCCCCACCGTCCCGGCATTCAGCTCCGGCCATAATCGCCGGGTTTCACTGTTGGGGAAACTGAGGGTTGTCACCGTGCCCAGCCGCCAGCCGTAATATCCCAGCGACATCTGGCGCGCCGCCCAGGTGAGCTGGTGATACAGCCCCTTTTGGCTGAAATCCACATTGCCCGCTGGATAATTGGTTTCTGCCAGGCTCTGTGGTTGCCCGGTCACCCAGTGTGATTGATATTCAATAATTGCCAGCAGCAGTCGGGGGTTGATCGAATTTTCTTGCGCCACCCGCTTGACCACCTGCGCCCCGTCATACCACCCATCGCTCAGATACTCGCGATAACTGCTCAGGTAGCCACCGGCTCCGGCAACGTACCCATCCAGGTCAAAATCCAGCGCCGTTGCCGAATACACCACCTCTGAATCCGGCATAACGCGTTCCATGACCTGCCGGTCTGGCAGAACATCCGGGATCACCAGCAACTGGCCCGGGTCAATAAAGCCTTCCGCTGGCAGCGCCTGGTTGCATTCAATTTGATCCACGCTCACCCCGAACCGGATCGCCAGCGCATTCAATGAATCACCTGCCTGCGTAGTGTACAGCAGCGGTGGGCGCGGCGTAATTGGCACAGTGGCCGTTTTGGTGGGCGCAGGCGTATATGCCAAAAACTGCACCGATGGCGTAATTTGTGGCGTTTCAGCGTTGGGCGTATCCATCCCGCCGATGCCCAGGTCATACGTCGGAACGGGGGTAACCGCCTCTGGCCCCCAGGCGCAGGCAAGCAGCGAAATCGCCCACGCTGCCAGCACGGTCAACGTCAGCCAGCGCTTAGCGGGTAATTTGATTTTGGGGTACGAAACGATCCCAGGCTTCAATCACAACTCCATCACGTGTCAGGCGGCCATTATACTCGATCCCGTCGCCGGCAGAGACCCAGCCATCCATCACAAATGGCAGGTCACCGTCGGCCGAAATCCACTCTCCATTATACCGCCGGGCGATGTGCAGGTGTGTTGCCAGTGAGTATCCACCTTCACAGGAAGGGCGCCCAATCCGATCTCCGGCTTGCACAATATCACCCACCGGCGCCCGCTGCCAGCTGTCCACGTGCAGGTAGAGCACCGTCCACCCGGTTTGTTCCAAACCGTCGCCGTCCAGGTCTAAAACCACCATCCCATGGCCCGAGCGTACCACCACACCGTCAGCAACCGCCGTTACCCAGTTGGGCGAGACCACGCAGCCTTGCGGTTCGCCGGGGGGCGCAAAATCCAGCGCAGCCCAGCCCGACCCATCCGTCCATCCGCCGTGCGGCCCGCCCGTAAAGGACCAGGTCTCCCCAACATTGAACGGCAGTACCATTGTTGGCTGTGACAATCCCTCTGGAATCAGCGGTTCAATCGCCAGGTCAAATGGATAGCCAAACAGGTTCTGGTAGGTGGCAAACAACCCATCTTCGCTCACGGCGTGCTGCCAGTCTGCCGCCCCATAAAGCTGCCCCAGGTAATACTGCACCCCGGCTGTCCCCGCGTTGAGGGTCGGGTCAAGCGGCGCAGCGCTGCCATCGGCCAGCGGAATTTGCCCCAGCGCTTCAGCGCGCCACAGATAATACCCCCGATTCAAAGCATTAGCCGCCCATGACAGTTGATGATACAACCCCACCCGCCAGTATTCCATCGTTGCCAGCGGATGCTTCTTCTGATCTTCACTGGGGTCGCCCCCGGTAACCCATCCGCTCTGATATTCCAGCACTGCCAGCAGCAAGCGTGGATTGACTGAGTTTTCCTGCGCCACACGTTCCAAAACAGCCGCGCCGCTGGTCTCCATCTCATCCACAACTTCCCAGTGCCGGCTCAAGTACCCGCCTTGCTGCTCAACAAATTCTCCCACGTTAAAATAAGCGCTGACCGGCCCATACACCAGTTCGGAATCCGGAATAATCTTGAACCCGGAGGCCCCAATTTGAACCTCCGGCGGAGGAATGATCAGCACTTGCCCGGCATACAACCAGTCTGCCGGGTTGATGCCGTTAGCCTCTGCCAGCGTATTGACGCTGACGCCGTAGCCCTGCCCGATCCCCGCCAGCGAATCCCCTGCCTGAACGGTGTAATAGATCGTCTCGCTGCGCTGCCCGGGCAGCTCGCGCGGCGCATCAGGTGTCGGCGTCAGAATGGGTGCTCCCGGCACCCGCGTGGGCGGCAGGAAGGGGGTTAGTGTCACCGTCCCCTGGGGAATGGTCTCGGATGTGGCATTCAACCACCAGAGTGTGCTTTCTTTATCCGGCTTGCCACAGGCCGATAAGAGCAGCCCCAGCATCACGAAGCTCATCAGCACGGCAGAAAGGCGTTGGGGTTTGAGTCTCATGCGGGTTGCTCCTGGTTGTCTGGTGTATCAATGAAAATGGATGGGTAAATGTCGTCCGCCCAACAAATGCAAGTGCAGGTGGTAAATCGATTGTCCACCATCATGCCCGGTATTCATCATCAGCCGGAAGCCGCTCCGGTCAATTCCCCGCTCAGCCGCCAACTTCTGTGCTACTGTAATCAGATGCCCCAGCAGCGCCTCATCAGCCGGGCCGATTGCATTCACTGAATCAATATGCTGGTTCGGAATGATGAGGATATGCACGGGCGCAATCGGGTGTGTATCTTGAAAAGCTGTCACCCGGTCATCTTGATAATAAATTTTTGCCGGTGCTTCACCGGCTGCAATCTGACAAAAAATACACGCCATTAATATACCCTGATAAAAGTTACTGCCCTGGCCGCACCTTCAAGTGCGGCCAGGGCAGCGCATGATAATCTTACGCCTCGCCGCGGATGAAGGCTTCAGTCATTTCGCGGCACTGGTCATCTTTGAACTGCCGGGGCGGCGTCTTCATAAAGTAAGATGCCGGACCATACAGCGGGCCTGCAATCCCCCGGTCACGCGCCAGTTTGATGCAGCGTACTGCATCAATCACCACACCTGCCGAATTGGGCGAATCCCAGACTTCCAGCTTGGCTTCCAGGTTCAAGGGCACCTCGCCAAAAGTCGTCCCTTCCATCCGCAGGTAGCACCACTTGCGGTCGGTCAGCCACGGCACATAGTCGCTGGGGCCAACGTGAATATTCTCTTCACTGATCGGGTAAGGCAGCATACTGGTCACTGCGCCGGTCTTTGAAATCTTCTT
>JAGOFZ010000005.1 GCA_017996955.1 Longilinea sp. | reverse complement strand
TGAATGCCGAAGCCCCCAGTTGATTGGCCAGTGAGGTGACCACCAGGGTGGGATCGAACAGGGTTTCTGCAAATACAAATAAAACGCCGTTAATGGCGCCCAGAAAGAAATTCCGTTTCATCACCTGAGGTGGCTGTGATTCAAACGGCACAACAGCGGGCGGGGTAGTGCTCAAGATAAAATCTCCTGCAAATGGAAAATCGCGTCAATCCTATCAGGGTGGGCATTGAAAGTCAAGCAAGCCGAAACACAGCTTATATTCTGTCAGAATTCGTGCAACGTACAGGCTTCGGCCTGCATGATGTGGTCGGCGTGCTCCTTTGCCTTGATATCAATCTATGACCTCTGTAAAAATTGAAAAGCTGGCCTTAAAATCCCGCCTGTTCGGTTTATAATTTCTCTATTCCCCCAACTGGAGTTCTCCAATGTCAAAAAATCATCAAGCCTCACTGACACGTATTGAGCAGCACTTCCGCGTCTTTCACCCTTTCTATGCCGATGGCTGGCGCGAACTGCCGCTGGTCGAGCGCATGGCCGCACAGTTTATCCCCGGCGCCAGCATGGCCATTGTCGAAGGCGGCGAGATCATCTGGGCGGGGGCCTATGGCGTCCGGCGCCAGGGCGATCCCGATCCGGTCACCCCGGAGACCTGCTTCCAGGCGGCTTCCATCAGCAAGCCGGTGGCCGCGCTGACGGCCCTCAGCCTGGTGGCTGAAGGCCGCCTGTCCCTCGATGCCGACCTGCGAGACTTTCTGCGCACCTGGCAGATTCCTGCCCGATCTGGCTGGCAGCCGCGCGTCACCCTGCGCCAACTGCTCTCACACTCCGGCGGCATCACTGTGGATGGTTTCCTGGGCTATCCGGCCCGTTCTGCTGTGCCCACGCTCCAGCAAATTTTGAACGGCGAGCTGCCCGCCAACTCCCCGGCCATTCGGGTGGATACCCTCCCTGGTTTCCATTTCCGCTATTCCGGCGGCGGCTATACGATTGTGCAGCAGCTCATCGAAGACCTCGCCGGTCAGCCGTTCTGGCAGGCCGCCCGCCAGCGCGTGCTGGAGCCCGCCGGGATGACGCGCTCCACCTACCTGGACCCCCTGCCCGCCGACTGGCACCCCCGCGCTGCGGTGGGGCATCGTAACAACGGCGACCCGTTGATTGGCAACTGGCACCGGTACCCCGAAAGCGCCGCTGCCGGCCTGTGGACCACGCCCACCGACCTTGCCCGCCTGTTTGTCCTGCTGGAAGCCACCCAGCGCGGCGAAACCGACCGCCTGGTGCGCCCCGACTTGCTGGCTGAAATGCTTACCCCGCAGATTCCGCTGCGCGGCATTGGTCTGGATGGCGATGAGGGCCTGGGCTTCTTCCTCACCGGCGAACCAGATGACCTGTATTACGGTCATGGTGGCTCAAATGAAGGTTACCGCAACCAGATTCTGGCCCGTAAGGGGCGGGGTCAGGCCGCGGTCATAATGACCAACTCTGACAGCGGCGACGCCCTGGCCGATGAATGGATCAATAACGTGGCCCTGGAATTTGGCTGGGACAGCTTTGTAGATACCCCCTTTCTGCCCATGCCCAATCCCCCTGCCAACGCGGCCCTGGCCGAATTCACTGGCGATTATGCTTCCGGTGACTGGCAGTTCCACATCCGTCACACGCCCGCCGGCCTCACCCTCGAAATCCCCGGTCAGCCCGCGCTTGCGCTTTGCCCGCGGGATGTGGACCGCTTTTACCTCACCCAGCTCAACGCCTCTATCCAATTCCAGCGTGAAGACGGCCGCATCACCGCCCTGGCCTTCCGCCAAAACGGCGAAGACCTGACTGCTGAACGGGTGGCAGCGTAACGCCTCTGTGTTTGGCCTGTTACCCGGATAGATGTAAAATTTTTGCCACCAGTACCCGGATGTTTTGACCGCGCCCCGGGTTTTGAAGTACAATCCATGCAGTTCTGACCGTTTAAGGATTGTGCTGCATGGCTTCATTAACCCTCATCTCTCCCGCCATTCTTCCCCCGCTTGACCCCAACTTTCGTCCGGCCAGCCTGGCCAACCGGCATTACCGCCGCCGTGTTGGCGCTGCCGGTGTACCGGTAGTGCTGGGCCTCGAGCGTGAAGATGGCCGCATCTCGCGCTGCGAAACCGCCATCTTCCCCCCCGGTCACCCGGAGGCCGGCGAAAACCTGCCCTACATCGAGCGGCTGGTCAAATTCCTGCTCTGGCAGCGCGGCGGATTTCGCCTCTACGTGGGCGGCCCGGCTGAACTGGCCGCTCAACTGCGTGCCATTTATGCCCTCACCGGCCCGCGCCGCTTTGATGTGGATTTTATGGGCAGTCAGGTCTATCAGCACCCCTTTGAAGTGGTTGCCTGCCACCCCCAGGATGTTCCCCCCGCGCGCGAGCAGGGGCAGGCCATTGGCCGCCACCTCAACGGCTGCCGCATCGGTTTTGACCTGGGCGCCTCAGACCGCAAGGTCAGCGCGGTGCTGGATGGCCGCGTGATCTTCAGCGAAGAGGTGATCTGGGAACCCAAAAATCACGCTGACCCGGCCTACCATTACCGCGAGATTCTGACTGCCATCCGCTCAGCCGCGGCGCACCTGCCCCGTGTGGATGCCATTGGTGGCAGTTCGGCGGGCATTTACATAGATAACCGCCCCATGGTCGCCTCGCTTTTCCGTGCTGTGCCGCCCGACCAGTACGATCAGATCCGCACCCTGTTTGTGCGCCTCTCTGCGGAACTGGGCGTGCCGATTTATGTCATCAACGATGGCGATGTGACCGCCCTGGCAGGCGCCATGTCGCTCGAAGAGAATGGCATTCTGGGTATTGCCATGGGCTCCAGCGAGGCAGCCGGCTATGTCGATGTCGAAGGGCATATCCTTGGCTGGTTGAATGAGCTTTCATTTGCCCCGGTGGATTATGCCCCCACCGCTCCGTTGGAAGAATGGTCCGGCGATGCTGGCTGCGGCTCGCAGTATTTCTCGCAGCAGTGCGTCTTCCGGCTGGCGCCGCAGGCTGGCATTCCTATCCCCGCCAATATCACCGATGCCGAGAAGCTGCAGACGGTTCAGGCGCTGCTTGAAGCCGATCACCCCGGCGCGGTGCAGATCTGGCAGAGCATGGGCATTTACCTGGGTTATGCCCTGGCCCACTATGCTGATTTTTACACCATGCGCCATGTGCTGATTCTCGGGCGCTGCACCTCGGGCCGCGGCGGCGAAATTATCCTCCAGACCGCCCGGCAGGTCCTGTCTGCCGAGTTTCCCGAGCTGGCTGGCGCTTTCCAAATTCAATTACCCGATGAGAAGAGCCGCCGCGTGGGGCAGTCCATTGCCGCGGCCAGCCTGCCGGAAATCAAATCTTAGGAGCCTGGTATGAAATTCCATCTGGATACTGCTGATCTTTACATCCCCGACGGCCAGCCCACTGCCGCTGCCCTGGCGCGCACCACACATCTGGCCATCGCCGCCCATCAGGATGACATCGAGATTATGGCCGCTGCACCCATTCTGGAGTGCTTTCAACGCGCCGACCGCTGGTTCACCGGCGTGGTAGTCACTGATGGCCGCGGTTCACCCCGTGCCGGGCTTTATGCCCAATATGATAATGAAGAAATGCGCCTCGTGCGCTTCAAAGAGCAGCGCAAAGCTGCCTGTGTGGGCGAATATGCCGCCCAGGTGATCCTGGATTATCCCAGCTCTGCCGTCAAATCAGGCGCCGATGATCGCCCCGTGGAAGATCTGGTGGCCTTGCTGAAGGCAGCCCGCCCGCAGGTTGTCTATACCCACAACCTCGCCGACAAGCACGATACCCACGTTGGCGTAGCGCTTAAAGCCATTGCCGCCCTGCGCCGCCTGCCGCCCGCCGAACGCCCGCAGCAGGTCTTTGGCTGTGAAGTCTGGCGTGGCCTGGACTGGATGCTGGACGAGGAGAAGATCGCCTTTGATCTCTCCGACCAGGAAAACCTCCAGTCGGCCTTGCTCGGCGTCTTTGATTCGCAGATCAGCGGCGGCAAGCGCTATGACCTGTCCACCCTGGCCCGCCGCCGCGCCAACGCCACCTATTACGCCTCCCACGGCGTAGATACAGCCACTGGCCTGGCCTTTGCTATGGACCTGACCCCCCTGGTGGCCGACCCCGACCTCGACCCCGCTGATTTTATCCACGCCGCCATCGACCGCTTCCAGATCGATGTCGCGGCCCGCATCGCCCGCCTGCGCGCTTAATCCTCAACCGAAAGAAGCCAAACCCTCATGAGCCTGTATGCCGAAATCTTTGAACAACCCGCTGTTTTAACCCGCCTGCTCACCACCCAGCGTGATGCCGTGCTGGCAATCGCCCGTGACCTGCGTCAGCGCAGTGTGGATTACGTCTTCCTGGCGGCCCGCGGCACCTCCGATAATGCCGGGCGCTATGCCAACTACCTCTGGGGTGCGGCCAATCAACTGCCTGTGGCGCTGGCAACCCCGTCGCTGTTCACCTTCTACCATCAGCCGCCGCGCCTCAAAAATGCCCTGGTGCTGGGCATTTCCCAGTCTGGTCAATCACCCGATATTGTCGGCGTGCTGGAAGAAGGCCGCCGACAGGGCTGCCCCACACTGGCTATCACCAATTGCGCCGATTCTCCGCTGGCAAAAGCCGCCGATTATGTGCTGGACATCTGCGCGGGCCCCGAGCGGGCTGTCGCCGCCACCAAAACTTACACCGCCGAACTGCTGGCTCTGGCGATGCTCTCTGCCGCCCTCGCCGATGACGCTGCCGCTTGGGAGGCCCTTGCCCAGGTGCCTGGTTGGGTGGCGCAAACCCTCCAGCAGGATGCTGCCATCGCAACCGCGGCTGAGCGTTACCGCTACATGCAGCAGTGCGTGGTGCTGGGGCGCGGCTTCAACTATGCCACCGCCTTTGAATGGGCCCTCAAGCTCAAAGAACTCACCTACGTCTCTGCCGAGCCCTATTCATCCGCCGACTTTTTGCACGGCCCCATTGCCATGGTCGAGCGCGGCTTCCCGGTGATGGCCGTTGCCCCGACCGGGCAGGTTTATGCCCCACAAATGGAACTGCTGCACCACCTCAAAGATGATCTGCTGGCAGAACTGGTCATTATTTCCAATGACGAATCTGCTCTTGCCATTGGTAAATCGGCCATTCGCATTCCGGCAGCAACCCCCGAATCCCTCACGCCGATTGTCAGCATTCCTGCCGGGCAGTTGTTTGCCTACCACCTGACCCGCGCCAAGGGCTACGATACGGAGCAGCCCCGCACCATCCGCAAAGTGACCGAAACCCGCTAACTATTCTTCGGTTTCGAATTCCATTCCCAGCAGCACATACCGCTCATTCAGGCCCGCCCGGCTGTAAAAAGCCTGGGCGGCCTGGTTATCTTCTTCGGTGCCCACCTCAATCTCATCCATGTCGCGCGCCAGCGCCTCGGTGATGGCGGTTTGCATCAGCAGTTGACCCAGCCCCAGCCCGCGCTGCTGCCCGTCAACCACCAGTTCATTTACCAGCGCGGTGCCGCCCCGGTGAAAAAATGTCCGGTAAAAAATCATCGACAGAAAACCCGCCACCTGACCATCCGCCTCGCAGACCAAATTGAGGTAGATTTCCGGGCGCTCTGCCATCTCAACAAACAGCTCACGCAGCCGCTCCAGCTTCAAATCTGATTGGGCGTGCGCCACTTCTTCAAGCTGGGTCAGCAGTCCCAGCACAGCGGGCATATCCTTCAATTCACAGGGGCGAATAATGGGGGTCATGGTAAACGTCTCCTTGGCATCATTATACTGCCAGATCCATTCGGCTCATTTTGATCAAAAACGCTGCGCCCTCTACTCGGAGGGCGCAGTGAGGTTTGAAAATGCTGGCAGGTGGTTACCCCTGCTTGGCGCCGCAGTTGGGGCAGAATTTGGCCCCTTCTGTGGCGGTGCCGCATTGTGGGCAGTTGGCCGGGCGAGGGGCTGCCTCGATCTTAGTGCCGCATTCCGGGCAGAACTTGGCGCCGTGTACGTCGGCTCCGCACTTGGGGCAGGCTGCTGCCGCAGGTTGAACCATGGCTGTCCCACATTCCGGGCAGAACTTGGTGCCCGGCGCTGCCAGGGTCCCATCCTTGGGGCAGCGTGCCATGGCGCTGGTCGCTCGCTGAGCGGCCTCAGCCGCGTTTGAAACCTGGCTGGCAACGCGATCTAACCCCAGCGCCGCGGCAAAACCTTTCAGCGCCGCGCCGGCTTGCTGTCCCCGCGACTCGGCAATCTCATCGGTGCGCGGGCTGTCTTCCTGGCAGTAACCCGACTGCGTATCAAAGTCCGACAGGCAGACGATCCGGGTGCAGGTGGGGCACTGGCGAAAATGCTGCTGCACCTGCTTCCAGGCCGATTCCAACTGCGCCGGGGTCAGGTTGTAGCTGTAGCGGGGATCTTCCCCGGTGACCTTGTTGGCTACCGCGCTGCCCACCAGCGGAATCTTGCGCAGCAGGCCGCTGGCAGCCTGGCGGCCAATATCGGATGATATGGTGCCCACCACATCCGGCTGGCTGCGAAACTCGCGCCCGCAGATATCACAGTAGAAGATGGCGTATGGCCCCGCGCCGTCATTGCGGATATCATAGCGCGGCATACGTGAAAACTCGGTCATTTGAAAACTCCTTAAGAATATTATGAGAGGGGAACACCCTCATTCTATCCCGGCACAATCCGGTCTGTCAAGTTAACCGCAGGCCAACTGCACGGTTATCATACAATTCACCATAAATATCTGCATGAGAAGATGTTTGAGGTGGGCGCGATAGGGCTCGAATATCATCCCTCGATGGGACTTGCGAACCTTAAGAAAAAACATCCCCAGTTTTGGGGATGTTTGAGGTGGGCGCGATAGGGCTCGAACCTACGAACCTCACGGATGTGAACCGTGCGCTCTAACCAACTGAGCTACGCGCCCGAACGAACTGATTATAGCAGATGGCGCCACCCTTGACAAGGATTGCCGCAGCCGGTTTTTGAGTATAATGGAGCCATGACCCAATTCAACTTCTCCTACCCAATCCCCATCCGCTACAGTGACCTGGACCCCCAGTGGCACGTCAACAACGCCCGCTTCCTCAGCTTTATCGAGCAGGCCCGCTATGCCTACCTCATCGAACTGGGCCTCTGGGATGGCGTGGACTTCTTCAACCTGGGCCTCATTGTTGCCGATATTCATATGGCTTACCTGGCCCCCATTGAACTCGGTCAAACCGTGCGCATCTATATCCGCGCCGACCGGCTGGGTAACAAGAGCCTCACTTTCGCCTATGAAATCCGAGATGAAGCTACCGGGTTGCTGCATGCCCGCGCCGAAACCGTCATGGTCGCCTACGACTACCATACGCATCAGAGCATTCCCCTGCCGCAAAGCTGGCGTGAGCGCATCACCGCTTACGAGGCAGCCGCCCCGGCGAATTAATCCACCCAATCTCTTTCACCCAGGAGCCTTCCCGTGATTCCCCCCATCAATTCTGAACAGATGCTTGCTTTTCTTGCTGGCTTGCTGAACACCCCCAGCCCCACCGGTTTTGCCGATGCCGGCATCAACTTCACCGAAGCGGCCTTACAGGCCTACCCCGCTCTGACCTTTACCCGCACCCGCAAAGGCGCCCTGGTGGCTCGCTGGCCCGGTCAGGCTGATGACTCCCCCCGCTGCCTGACGGCCCATGTAGATACCCTGGGCGCCATGGTCAAAGAAATCAAATCCAACGGCCGCCTCAAACTGACCAAAATTGGCGGCTATGCCTGGAATACAGTGGAGGGCGAGGGCTGCACCATCTTCACCGCTGACGGGCGCAAAGTGCGCGGCTCCCTGCTCCTGGCCAAAGCCTCCACCCATGTCTATGGCGCCGAGGTGAATGATGCCAAGCGCAGCGATGATGCCATGGAAGTGCGCCTGGATGAAATCATCTCTTCAGCCGATCAGACCCGAGCTCTGGGCATTCAGGTAGGCGATTTTGTGGCCTTTGACCCCCGCGTTGAAATCACCAACGGCTTCGTGCGTTCCCGCCACCTGGATGACAAAGCCTGCGTGGCCTGTATTGTGGCGGCGGTTGCCGCCATTTCTGCCGCAGGTCTCACCCCGCGCCAGACCACTTACCTGCACATCAGCAATTACGAAGAGGTCGGGCATGGCGCTTCCGCAGGCGTTCCCGCCGAGGTGACCGAACTGATCTCGGTGGACATGGCTGCGGTAGGCGAAGGCCAGACTTCTGACGAATTCCATGCCTCCATCTGTGTCAAAGACTCCAGCGGTCCCTACCATCACGGTCTCAGTAATCACATGCGCCGCCTGGCAGACCAGTATCAGATCCCGTATAAAGCCGACATCTACCCCTATTACAGCTCCGATGGCGCCGCATTCTGGCGGTCTGGCGGTGATGTGGCTGTGGCACTGATCGGCCCCGGCGTGGACGCCTCGCACAATTACGAGCGCACCCACACCGAAGCCCTGCTGGCAACCACCAACTGGCTGCTGGCTTACCTGCTCAATTAAGTCTTGCGGGGCGGCAAATACCTGCCGCCCCGTTTTATTTAATCCGCTCCAGCACCCGCTTTTGAAAGTTCGCAAAAGCCGGGCGCAGTTCAGCGTGCCGGGTTTGAGAATCGAGCCAGTTCAGCAGTGCTTCAATCTGTTGCTGCCAGTTTGCTGCTTCTTCCTTGGGCGCGGCAGCCAGGCACAGCTCCAAACCTTCCAACTGCAGCCAGGGATTTTGGCGTTCAATGCCCCGATTTAAGCAGGCCTGCCCCAGCGCCAGCGCCGCCGAATGCTCCCCTCGCTGTAGTGCCATCAAGCCGTGCAGCTTATCGGGATTGCAGGGTAAAACAGTCAGCTCGCGTTCAGCTAACTGGCGCTCAAGCGGCTCCAGCCGCAGAGCTGCGGTTTCAATCTCCCCGCTCAGGATCTGCGCATAGGTTAATACCAGCTCAGCCTCAATTTGATAGATATTCAATTCCTGAGCCTGCGCCTCGTTAATCACGCGTTCTAGAAAATGATGTCCCAGGTCCCCCTCACCTTGCATCAGCAAGGTGGTTCCCAGGCCAAGCAGGTTTTCAAGGGTGTAAATACCGCTCAAAGTCGATCCCAACCCGTCTTGATAATTCTTCACCGCTGCCGGGTAAAATTCCAGCAGC
Organism: Longilinea sp.; assembly: GCA_017996955.1. Classification (GTDB taxonomy): domain Bacteria; phylum Chloroflexota; class Anaerolineae; order Anaerolineales; family Anaerolineaceae; genus JAGOFZ01. The sequence goes on along the minus strand of JAGOFZ010000005.1, from coordinate 22,448 downwards.
CTGAAAATATCGCCCCGCAGCAAATTAGCCAGTTTGATAATATCGACAAACTCAATTTGAGTTACATTATCCAGCAGGGTAGTGATCGTTTCCCAGGCATCGTCTAGCCTGCCCAGTTGGGTTTGGGTGGCTGCCATCACAAAGAGGACGTTTCCCACCAGCCCGGGATTATGGTTTTCCCGGGCCGCTGCCAGCACCGAGCGGGTGATTTCCAGCGCCATATAATGCTGCCCCATGCGGTCCTGCGCCCCGGCCAGAATATTGCGCCCATAAAACCCCAGAACGGGGCGCCGCAGTTCCAGGCTCTCTTGAATAATCTTACGGGCTTCAGTTTCAGCTTTGCGCGGCCAGCCCAGCCGGGCATAGGCAATTGCCAGCCGAATCCGGGCAAACAACCCGGCAGAGCGGGTACCAATCGGTTCCTGGTTTTCGCTCAGTCTAGCTGCAGCAGTCCACGCGCCCAGAGATTCGCGGTAGCGTCCCAGTTGCCACAGGCACAACCCCCGGCAGCTTTGCGCCTCCACCAGTTCATAATAATCCTGAATCGGCTCCAGGTACGTCATGGCGCGCTCAATATTGACCAATCCCTGCGCCGGTTGATGTTCCATCGCATCGGCATCTGCCATACAGCGCAGCGCACAGCCCATCATCAGCGCGCTGCTCCGCTGTTCACCCGCCTGAAATAATTTTTGGCTGGTCAACCGCAGTTGGTCAATCTCCATTGTGTAAAAGAATGTTCCCGCCCACCAGCGGTACAGCAGATAGACCTGTTGGTCAGCCAGCGCATCCCCCAGCTGTTCCCGCAGGCGGTCAGCCCGTTTGAAAGCATTCTTGGCTTCCTGCCAGCGGGCATTAATTTCTGCATTTTTCCCATTTTCAAACCAGTAATTAAAGGCCTTTTGCAGATCTCCGGCCTCTTCCCAGTGATAGGCCAGCTTTTCCAGGTTGATGGTCTGTGGTTGAGCGCTGGATTCCAATGCCAGCGCCAGCCGTCGGTGCAGTACCTGCCGTCGCGGCCGCAAGAGGCTCTGGCGAATTGCCTCCTGGGTGATATCATGCACAAACCCGTAGCCGCCTGCCGGGCGCGCTTCTGGCATCTCGCGGATCAACCGCGCCTGGATAAGTACCGTCAGCGTCTCGGCTGTCGTTTCCATCGGCAGCCGGGCCACCGCCTGCAAGTGATCCAGCGTAAAGCGTTTGCCAATCACCGCCGCGGCTTCCAGCACTTCGCGGCACTGGGGCGGCAGTTGCTGCGTGCGGGTCTGAATTAACGCAATCAGGCTGCCAGAACTGGGCAGAGCATCTGGCAGATAAGGGCTGTTCATATCAACATGCAGGTCTTGCAGTGCATAGAGCAGCTCTAATAAATAATACGGATTGCCCCCGCTGTCCATCTTGAGCCGAAAGGCCAGTTGCTGTGTGGGCGCCTGCCCAAGGACGGACCGGGCTACCTGAGCAATCTCGTCCAGGTTGAGGGGCTGCATATCAATGGTCGTCAGGCTGCGTCCCGCGTTGGATGCGTTGCGCAGCTTTTCCAGCGCGGGATTGCTTTCCTGCGGGCGGACTGCCAGAATCAGCAGCCCGTTTTTGTTGAAGAAATCCCGCTCCAGCAGATAGACCAGCGCCGCATAAGTCGCTTCATCGCCCCACTGGGCCCCATCCACAAACAACACCACACGCTGGCGGCTGGCCAGGTTCAATAGAACCTGATGCAGTGCCTCAAAAAACTGCGTCTGGGGAACCTCGTTGTCAGCGTCTTGCTCTGGCTTGAGTTCCGGGCGCAAAATCGCCAGGTCGGGCAGCAGGCGCGCCAGCGGCTTGAGCCAGGCGGCCTCAATGCTCTGCCATTCTGAAGGCTGTACATGCCGGCGCAGCAAATCCACCCAGGGTTGCAGCGGCAGATTCTCTTCCAACGGGCGGCACAATGCCAGCAGCTGTCGCGGCTGTGGGCTTTGGCGGCGCACAAATTCGTAAACCAGCCGGCTCTTACCCGAACCTGCTTCACCCAGTACCAGCGCAGCCCCGCCGCGCTGATAGGCCCGTTTCAGTTCTTCCAGGGCTTCTTCCTGCCCCACAAACTTATTCTGCGCCTGCACAAGCCCTTCCCAGTTGGGGTGCAGTTCGGGGACGGGCTGATTTTCCAAGGTCAGCACCTGCTGCATCACTTCGGCCAGGTCGCCTGGCAGGTAGAGACCTTCATCATCATATTGCTCAGCGACAAAGTTGGCATATTCCGCTGCCTGTTTGATATTGCCGCTCTGAATCAGGCAGCGCAGCTTCCGAATGTTTAACCCGGCATTAGTCGGATCAAGGTTCAGCCCCAATTGGAGCCGCTCTATGGCGGTTTGCAATTCCCCGTTAGCTGCCAGGTGGTCAGCCAGTTGGGTGATGGCAGTCATCCAATCAACTTCTAATTCCTGGCTAAGTTGTTTCAGCCATTTTTCCAGATTATTGCCTTCCGGCAGGCGCACTCCCGAGAGAAACCGCGCCGGCTGCCGCCACAAATCCACCGCCCGGCTCAACCGCTGAAAGGTTGCCGTCGGAAGCTGCGGGCGGTTGCCACTGCCTCCCGGGCGCCCACTCTCATGAATCAGGCGGTTAAATTCCACCACATCTGAATAGATCAGCCGCGCGTCCAGTTCCACTGTCTCTGGTTTGGTGACGACATAGATCGGCGCAAACAAGGCTCCACGCAGCTTGGTAATCGCTTCGGTCAAGTGCCGCCGGGCCGACATTTCGTCTTCGTCCTCAAAGAACAAATCAACCAGTTCGTCGCGCGTCACCGGCCCCGGCTGGCAGGCCAGGTAAAAGAGCAACCCGCGCGTTTGCTTGCGCGGAATTTCAATCAGTTGATCGTTTTGCCGCACGGCTGGCGGCCCCAGCATTAATATCTGTAGCAGTCCATCCGGGGCCACGGCTCAGCTTCCTTGAGCTCGCCGGGCCAACTCCAGTGCCCGCTGGCGGGCTACAGCCAGGGTTTCCTGCGCAGCCGAACGGTTGGCTGCCGTCAGGCTGCCCAGCATCTGTGCCAGTTCATCCCGCCGTCCCGCATCGTTCAGCGCTTCCACCTGTGTCAGTGTTCTGCCATCAGCCACCTGCTTGCGGACGCAGTAATGCTGGTCGCCATAGGCGGCTAACTGCGGCAGGTGTGTCACGCATAATACCTGATGCCGCCGCCCCAGCAGCCACAGCTTTTCCCCCACCACCATGCCAACCCGACCGCCAATACCCTGATCAATCTCATCAAAGATGAGCGTGGGCACAGCATCGGCCTCGGTCAGCACCTTCTTCAAGGCCAGCATCAACCGGGAGGTTTCACCCCCGGAGGCAATCTTGACCAGCGGCTTCAAGCCCTCGCCGGGATTGGGGGCAATCAAAAATTCACAGCGATCCACCCCATTTTCATCAAAACTCACCGGTTTGCCCGGCATCACTTCAATTCCGTTCGCGTCAGGCTCGGTTTGCAAATCCACGGCAAAGCGTGCGCCGCCCATATTTAAATCAGCCAGCTCAACCTCCACCGCCTGTCCCAGTTTGACGGCTGCCTGCTGCCGCAGCGCCGAAAGGGTCTGTGCCTGGGCGGTCAGCCGGGCGCGCAGGTCGGTCATCTGGCTCTGCAGCTCGGCAATGCGCTCTGCCGAATGGGTGATGGCTTCCAACTGCTGGCGGGCCTCAACGGCCCTTGCCAGGGCGCCTTCAATGCTGCCGCCATACTTGCGCTTCAGATCGTGGATGAGCGCCAGCCGGTCTTCCAGGGCTTCCAATCTGCGAGGGTTGGCTTCAATTTGTTCCAGATAGGCCCGCAGGCTGAGCGCCAGGTCGGCTGCATTTTCAGATAATCCTGCCGCCTGCTCAGCCAGTCCGGCCTGGGTTGGGTCCACGCGTTCCAGGGTATGCAGCAGTTGCACCATCTGTCCCAGCAGGTCAGTGATGGCTGCGGCTTCGGGGCTGCCCTCGTCCAGCAGCGTCAGCGCCTGCTGTGCCGCGCTTGCCAGGTTTTCGGCATTTGCCAGCCGGTTGCGTTCCAGGCGCAGTTCGTCTTCTTCGCCAGCATGCAGGCGGGCAGATTCAATTTCTTCGGCTTGATAGGCCAGCATTTCCACTCGCCGCGCCACATCAGCCTCTTGCGTTTGGAGACCCACCAGCTCGCGCTGAACGGCCCGCACGGCCTGGTAGGTCTGCCGGTAGACCGCCAGGGCTTCACTCGCCTCGGCAAAGCGATCCAGCAATCCCATGTGCGCCCGGACATTGAGCAGTGAAAGATGCTCAGACTGCCCGTGAATATCCACCAGAAAGCTGCCCAGGCTGCGCAGCAGGCTCAGGTTCACGGTGCGCCCGTTCACCCGCGCAATGCTGCGGCCATTGGCGCGCAGTTCGCGCCCCAAAATAATCTCGTTGGGGTCATCGAGCAAATCTTCTGCTTCCAGCAAGGCGGCAATATCGTCCCGGCTCGTTTCTGGCAGCCGGAAGATCGCCTCTACACTGGCGCGTTCGGCGCCGCTGCGAATTTGCGCCGCATCAGCACGTCCGCCAATCACCGCCTCAACCGCATCCAGAATAATGGATTTGCCCGCACCGGTCTCACCCGTGAAGGCAATCAGCCCGGAGCCAAAACTGAGCTCCAAATGTTGGATGATGGCAAAATTCTCGATTCGCAGTTCGGTCAGCATGGTGTCTTTCGTTTAGCCTTTGCCAGATAGTCGGTAGTAAACAGTGCTGATGATCAGAATAAGATATATACCCTGCCACATCATGGGGCCAATCGCATACCAGAGGCCATAGCCATCAGACAGCATCAGGACAGTGTTGATGACCTGAAAAATAACCAGCGGCAGCGATGCCAGCCCCGCAGACAGCGCCGCAATCTTGTGCAGCGCCGGACTGCGCCGCCGGCGGGTCGCCCAGCGCACCGCCTCGGCAGCCAGCACGCCGATAATCGGGGTGAGGAAGATGGTAAAGAATCCAATTGCAGTGGTAAAACTGCCCAGAAAGGCAATGATCGCGGCTACCAAAAAGGCCACCGGATAATCCCATTTCTTGGCGGTATCATACACCTTTTGCTGACCGCGCACACATTCTTTGCAGCGGTAACCCACCGGTGTTTTGACAGCGCAGTCGCTGCAAATCGGCTTTTCACAGCGATTGCACCGCAGCAGGGTGGGGCGCTGTGGGTGATTGGCACAATAAAGCGTCGGGTAAGAATTGTCATTGGTTTCCTGGGTCATTGCGGTAATCCTGCGGTTGGGTTTTGTTCCATATACATGGTCAGGTTGCGATAAAAAATGCCCGGGGCCTGAAAACGAATGAACTGGGCTGTATGCGCATCCGCCCGGGTGTGAATGGCATCGCCGTCTTGCAGCGGCACTGGCGTTTGCCCGTCGCCGCTGTAAACAGCCTGTGGGCTGTGTCCGTGCACCTGAAAAACCACCTGGGCGCCTTCAGGCAGCACAATAGCGCGGTCCATTGAAAGGTGCGGCGCTACCGGCACAATCACAATACTGCGCAGTTCGGGCGGCAGCACGGGCCCCCCGGCAGCCAGAGCATAAGCGGTGGAGCCCGTCGCCGATGCTGCAATCAGCCCGTCAGCCACATAGCTGGTCAGGGGTTCGTTGTCCACCCACGCGCTCACCCGAATCGGTCGTACGGTTGCGCCGCGGCAGACCACCACCTCATTGAGCAGCAGCCAGTGTGCCAGCATCTCCTCGCCGCGCCAGTGCTCGGCGCGCAGCATCATGCGGCGCTCCAGCCGATAGTTGCCCTCCAGCAATTGCGCCAGTCGGGTCGGCCACTCAGCGCGGTCCACCTCGGTTAGAAAACCAAAATGCCCCAGGTTAATGCCCAGGACTGGGGTGCCCGGCAGCGCACAGAGGCGGCTGGCTCGCAGCATGGTGCCATCCCCGCCCAGCGCAATCACCAGGTCAAACTCGCCAGCCTGCACCTGCTGCCGCATGGCCTCGTCTGAAAAACTCGCGCAGACGCATGTCTGCCCGCGCAGTTTCAAAAACTGGCAGATTTGCTCTGCTTCACCGGCGGCTTCCGGCAGTGAAGCGTGCATCATCACAGCAACGCGTTGAGGACTGGAATTGGACATAGGCCAAGTTTGATTATACCAACTTACAGGCGCTGGTTACAGGTTTTGCGAAACCCGCAGCGCTCGCACCGTCCCGGCTCCTCGTGAGAGCGGTCTGGTTCCCCGCGCATTTCCTGCTGACGAACTTCTTTCAGCAGGCCCAACAGCTCGGCTTCCAGCGCGGGTGTGTAATCAATCGCAAAGCTGCGGTTCCGGTAAACTAGAATCCCATAGGGCGGGCGCCGGCCGGTCTCCGCCTCAACCAGCCGGCAATAAGCCGCCAGTTGCAGCACATGCCCGGCATAAGGCTCGGCGGGGGCATAGCGGCTTTTCACTTCCACGGGCAGCGTTTCTTCGCCCTGCCGCACCAGATAATCGGGGCGGCCCGTCAGCCCGGTGCTGGAATCATACAGGGGCGCTTCAGTCTCACCCCATAAGGCCGGGTCTGCATAGATGATCCGGCCGGTTGGCAGTCCGCTTTCCTTGCGCTGCCGTCCCCCCAGCCACAGCAGCAGCACGGCGCCAACCAGCAGCAAGATGATTAACAGCGGCATCAGCGCCTACTTAATCGCCTGGCTGGTCAGCCAGACTACCAGCGTCACCAGCCCGCCCAGCAGCAGCAGCCACCCGGCGGCGCGCATCAGGCCGGCGGAGAGCGTCCGCCGGCCATGCGATTGATGATAACTGCTCCCGGCTGCCAGGTCGGTCAGATTATCTGATTCAACCCCCTGCAGTTGATACCACCAGGCGCGCTCACAAAACCGGTAACTGCCCAGTTCAGAGGCTCGAATCGCCCGCATGGTCAGCCAGTTGTTCTGCCAGCGACGACATGGCGTTATGCAGTCGATCTTCCCGCTGACTCAACGTCAGGTCTGCGCGGGTGCGTTCCACAATGCCGCGCAGCAGGTCGGTTTGACGCCGCAGGCCGTTAGTGATGGCATCGGGATAGTCCACCGTAATCATCAGACTGTAAATCTCGTCCATCCAGCCCAACAGCCGTTCAGCCTCCGCCGAATAACCACTGCGCAGGATATCCAGGCAGCGGCGGCGCAGCTCGCCCGGCACTTCAGCCATGCCGTTCAGGTAGGTGGCATATTCCACGCCCAGGTCTTCAGGCATCGGCAGCGCCCGGTTTTCAATCAGCGCGCAGGTGATATTGGCCTCGGCAAACTCCTTGATGGCGTCTTGCGTATAACCTGCATAGAACAGGTCTGGAAAAGCCGCCAGTTCCTGCCGCAGTGCGGCCACTATCGCCGCCGCTTCTGTCAGATGCTGGTGCGCCGTCTCAACCTCACTGCGATGAATAGCTCGAATCGACTGCGCCGCATGGCGCGTCAACTGCCGGGCCTGGGCCAGTGCCCGGTCGCGGGCCTGGTTGCGGCTTTCAAAAATCTGATGCACTTGCTCGCTGAGAATTTGCAGGGGTTCCATGCAGCCTCATTCCGCCGCCGGTGGGGGCGGCGGGGGTTGAATATTACGAAAAAGATCGGTCGCCAGCGACGTATCGCCGGGCAGCTTGATTTCGCCAAAGCTGGCTTCGTAGCGCGCCAGGTTTTCGGCCAGGGCGCGGAAAAACAACTTAAGACTCACTGGCGACATCACCAGCCGGGTCGAGACGTTCAGATTGGTTTGACCAGGCAGCAAGCGCGCAAAGTCAATCACAAACTCAGCCGGGGTGTGGCTGATGCGCGCCAGGTTGCTGTAGAGCGGCTCCAGGTCGGGGGGCAGCTCTAAACCGGGCGGGGGGGCGGGGTGTGTCATGGCTGTTTAGAAGGGGATATCCTCATCGCCCGCTTCGGGTGCCGGAGCTTCGCCGGGTTCAAACTCGCCCTCAGTGCGCGGCGACAGGAATCGCACCGTGCTGGCCGAAATTTCAAACGACGCGCCAGAGCTTCCGTCTTGCCGCTTGAAAATCTTTGGCCCGCCCGTAGCTCCATCACAGACCAGGCGGCCTTCCACCAGCACCATCTTACCCTTCTTCAAGTAGGTGTTGCAGCTTTCGGCCTGCTTGCCCCACACAGATACGCGGAACCAGATCGTCTCTTTGACGCGCTGTCCGCTCGAATCGGTGTACTGACGGTCAGTGGCAATGGAAAAACTCGTCACGGCGTCGCCGCTCGGTGAATAGCGCATTTCAGGGTCGCGGCCCAGCCGCCCAACAACAACAATTGTGTGAAAACTCATCGTATTTTCCTCCAGGGTACAGGGTTTGCGAAAGTACAGTATGATTATTTTACACGGAATCGCAAATCCGTAACCTTAAAATAAGGGTGCGGTTTTTGCCAAAGCAAAAACCGCACCTGAAGGAGAAAGAAGAAGTTAAAGTTAGTCGAGCATTCCGGCGTAGCGGCCCAGTATCTCCATAATCTTGAACATGCCGCGCACCGCCAGTCGGGTTGGGCGTTCCAACAGACGGCCTTCTTCGTCCAGGTTGCCCACGCCGTTGCTGATCATAATGTTGGCGTCATACGCAATGGTGGGGATCATACCCATCTGTGACATGGCGTTCTGCAGCAGATGGCTGCCCGCATACATATCCTCAATCGAGAAGACCGGCAAGCCCCAGGCGCCGTTGGCCCAGGAATCGTAGTAATTCAGCTCGACAGATTGGCAGTTGACCGACTTGTAAATCACCCAGCCCTGGCGCAGCGGGGTCGGCAGTGATTCAAATTCTTCCATCACAATCGTGTACAGGTCATCCAGCGCCTTCAGCGTGATTTCAGGCTGATCTTTCAGGATGCGCATGGCGGCGATGGCTCCTGCCAGTGCTTCCTTGCCGGGGTCAAAGCCTACATGCGAGGCCTTGCCGTGTGAAGACAGCGTGCCGTACCGCGCGCCATGAATACCCAGCGCCCGGCGCATCAAAACCATCTCTTCTTCCTTACCGATGATCAAACCGCAGGTCGGAGCGCCCGAGGCCTTGTCCATCGAATACATCATCACATGTGCACCCGTCTTGCGAATATCGGTACCAATAAAGGGCACGCCCCAGGCATTATCTACAATATAAGGAATATCATAGCGGTTCGCAATTTCCGCCAGGCCAACTTGCAGCAGCGGAGCGCCGTTGGCGTCTTTCTGTCCATAGCCATAGCCGGGGGTATCGTAACCCAGCGAGGCGATACCAGCCATCAGTTCGGGTTGGCGGGCGCAGGCTTCAGCCACCCGTTCGATGGTCGCCGCCGCGTCCACGTGCAGCATGTTGGGGATCGGGTTGAATTTGATGCCATGGCATTCATACGTCGCGCCGACCGGCTTGACCACCAGCGTGTCCAGGTTGAAGGCGCGTTTGCCCTGCACGCCGTATTCGCCAGCAGCTTCGCCGCGCTCGGCATTGATTTCTTTGTACTTGGGCGGGAACGGCCGGCCATAGGCGCCCTGATGGTGTAAATGCCGTTCGTAGAGCGCCATATAGCGGGTGCGGTAAGGCTCGCCGCGGCCCAGCGTGGGCGGCATACAGAGCACATCAAAGGCTGTATTCAACGCCGCCTCGCAGGTATTCACCAGCGCCGCGTCATATTCATCACCATAGTAAGATTTCACCAGGTCGCGCAGTTGTTCATCCAGCACCGCACTGGGCAGCACCTTGCGAGAGACTTCATTAACAGCCTCTTCCACCGCCCGAGAAAGCAGCCCGTGACAGCCCGAGACGGCCCCGGTCAGCCCCAGTGCGCCGCGAAACTCTGGCAGCAAACCCAGGTCTTCAGCCGCCTTGCGTGATTCGGCATAGATGGCCTGCGTATTGGCTTGCAGGTGCTTGTATAACTGATAACGATAGTTGAATTTAGGGGACATGCAAAACTCCTTTGGTATAGTGAAAAGAGATAAGGTGGAAAGCTATTCGACAGCCGGGCTGCGTTGTTGGTGAGCCAGCCCGACAAGTTGATTAAAGTCCTGCTCGGCCAGGTCTGCCGAGACCGAGAAAAGGTGCTGCCGGGCAGCCACCTCAGCGGCGGCAGCATCGCCAGCTTGCAGCGCCTGCAGAATGGCCGCGTGTTCCGCCACCGATTTCTCCAACCGCCCCGCCTGAAAGGCTGAAAGCAGCCGGTAGCGCTGCAAATGCTCATCCAGATTGGAGAGGATTTGGGTTAGCCAGGCATTGTTTGCCAGCCGCAGCAGCAGATCGTGAAACTGCCGGTTAAGCGTCGAAGCTTGTTCCAAATCGCCGCGCTCTGCCGCCCCGGCATGTTCTGCCAGCAGGGCTGTGGCTTCAGCCAGTGCCTCGGACGTCAGATGGGCTGTGGCTTCACGGGCAGCCAGGCCTTCCAGCGCCGCGCGGACTGCAAAAATCTCAATCACCGTTTGCTGAGATATTTCGGCCACATTGTAGCCTTTATAGGGCTGCTTGGCGATAAAGCCTTCTTTTTCAAGCCGCGCCAGGGCGTTGCGCACCGGCGTCTTGCTGATGCCCAACCGCCGCGCCAGTTCAGCTTCTACCAGCGGTTCGCCGGGCATCAATGCAAAGCTCAAAATTGCAGCCTTCAGCGCATCATAAGCCCGCATCTCCAGCGAGATGGGATTATCCAGAGAGGTAAGGGTTGGGGAAGGGGTGTTTGTCATATGGTATACGGTATACCGTATACCATAATTATAGTAACCACCCCATCAATTGTCAAGCCCTCTCGCTGAAAAATCATTCCCCTCATCCGCTTGACGGCGAGTCAAGGTTATGCTAGTATGGGAAAAACCTTAAAAATTTCGCAAATTTCGCTAATTTTGCACCCTCAAGGGGGCAAAATCGATTCAAATCAAGGAGAGAATTCCCAATGACACGCAAATTCCTCATTCCTGTGCTGGCTATCGTTATCCTGGCGCTGGCGCTCAGCAGCTGCAAGCTCCCGGCTTCAACCCCGGCCCCCGTGGCAGCCACAGCCACCTCTGAAATTTCCTTCCCGACTTCGCCGGCAGCGCCCGGGACTACGCCTGTTGTGCAATCTCAGCCAACCGCGCAGCCTACCCCCACCGTGATGGTTGTTACGGCAATCACCCCCATTCCGCCAGTCTCGCCGACAGCCAACCCCTACACATATGTCGCCCCGGCTCGCCCGCAGAACTACACCATCCAGAAGGATGAGAGCCCCTATTGCATCGCCCGGCGTTTTGACCTGGACCCCGACAGCCTGCTGGCCCTCAATGGCCTGACCAAGAACTCCATTGTCCAGCCCGGCGACGTGCTGAAGATCCCCCAGACGGGCAACTGGTCAGCGGGCAACCGCTATCTGGCGGCGCATCCGGCCACCTACACCGTCCGGTCAGGCGACTCGATCTACAAGATTGCCTGCGCAGTTTATGGTGATGTAGATCCCCTGGCGATTGCCGCAGCCAACGGTCTGGCGGCCCCCTACACGTTGTCGGTAGGCCAGGTGCTGCAAATTCCGTGAAATTTGAAGTCCTCCATCGCGATGTCGTTTACCAGGGGCGGGCGTTTGATGTCGCCCGCCTCCGGTTGCGTGTCCCCGGTGGCGACCAGAAGCATTACGACCTGGTTGAACACCGTGATTCCATTTCCATCATTCCGCTGGACAGCGATGGACAGATCTGGTTTGTCCGCCAGTACCGCGTGGGCGTAGATGGTGAACTGCTCGAGCTGCCCGCTGGCGTGCTGGAGCCCGGCGAGCGTCCCGAATCGGGTGCCGCACGTGAAGTTCGCGAAGAAGTAGGCATGGCTGCCGCCGAGCTGCGCTACCTGGGCGGCTTTTATCTTACCCCGGGCTACTGCAACGAATTTCACTCCATCTTCCTGGCTACCGGTCTCTATTCGGCGCCTCTGGCCGCCGATCCCGATGAGTATTTGCAAATTGAAAAGCTGCCGGTAGCGCAGGCCTTCCAAAGAGCCGAGCGTGGCGAATTTCGAGATGCAAAAACCATGGCTGCTCTGTTCCTCCTCAAAGGCGCCCTGCCCGGCTAAACCGGCAATCTTCTCAACCATATACAGCCCGCCCTCAAGCTGCTGCCTGAGGGCGGGCTGTCTCTTCTTTACAGTTTAGTAAGCCGGTTAGATTGCGGCTGTTTTAACACGATTTTCCCTTATAATTTAAGTCAGCCTGTCAACATGAGTTGATGAGGCTGGGAGATGCTTGATGACAAAAATCCTGCTGATTGAAGACATTCCTGATAACGCTGAACTGACCTGCAAAATTCTGGTCTCTGCCGGGTATGAAGTGGTTCACGCCCCCGAGGCCGAGCTTGGCATGGAACAGGCTGTATCCGTAAAGCCCGATCTCATCTTGCTGGACCTGGGTCTGCCCGATTATGATGGTCAAACCCTGGCTGGCTGGCTCAGCGCCGACCCGCGCACGGCTGCCATCCCCATCGTAGCCTACACGGCCTGGCCCGAGGCCACTGCCCGTCAGATGGTGACCAGCTATGGGTGCGCGGGGTATATCCCCAAACCCATCATTAAAGTGAATGATTTTCTATCCCAGATCGCCTCTTTTTTGAAGCCCAATCAATCCTATGACTCTTCCACCCAGCCCGGCAATTGAACTTGTTCCTGCCAGTCAATTTACCATTGAGCAGCTCACCGCGCTGTATAACCAGACGCGCGTCGATTATCTGGTGCCCATGCCCATGAACGCCGCCCGCCTGGCGGAGTATGTCAATACCTATGACGTTGATCTTGATCACTCCCTGGTTGCCCGGCAGGGAGACGATATTCTTGGCCTGGCCATGCTGGGCGTGCGCAAAGACCGCACCTGGATCACCCGTCTGGGCGTCTTGCCCACCACCCGCCGGCACGGCACCGGGCAGGCTCTGATGGAAGGCCTGCTGGAGCAGACCCACCGGCTGGGCATCAAGTTCTGTATGCTGGAAGTGATTAAAAACAACACTCCGGCGCACACTCTGTTCTTAAAGATGGGCTTTAAGGAAATTGGCGAACTGCTGGTCCTGCGCCGTTCCCCCACCCTCCCCCCGCCCGACCCCGTGATTGCCGACGCCCAGCGCCTGGAACTGGTAGAGGCGCTGGACCTGGTTGCCCGCAACCGCGGCACCCAACCCTGGACCAATCAGTCCGAAACCCTCAACAACGCCCGTGATGTCTCTGGTCTGCGCGTCACCCTCCCGGACGGCAGCCATGGCTGGCTGGTTTATCAGCGCCAAAAATTTACTCTGACGCGTTTTGCCTACAAAACCGATGTGGGTGATCCAACCGCAGTTGCCACTGCCTTTCTCTCCCATTTACATTACATGTATCCCCGGCTGGACACTCAACTTGAGAACATCCAGGTCAACGATCCCCACCTGCCGGCCCTCCAGAAAACAGGTTATGTTGAAGCCTTCCGGCGCATAGAAATGTGGTGGGGCGATCCGCCACCCAGCCTGCTTGCGTCCAAGGCTAAACTCTGAGCCCCTGGCTGCTGAGTTGAGTAAAAACTCCCTGTCTGTTTTCAATATGTCGGATTCCAATTTTGAGTATAATAATTCAGGTGAATTTGATAGGAAAGGTTAGTCTTTCAAATTCTCAACCAGACAATGCCTCATAATGTTTTGATCTGCAGACAGGAGACTGTGCATGGACGATTCTCGGCCACGATTGCAGCAAGAATCAGGGGATATGTCCGGCACGCCTGAGGGTGGTATTTTGAAAACCAACGAACACCGTTATCAACATCTGGCCTCGCTGACAACCGAAGGATTGATGATCCATCGGGATGGCGTCATACTAGATGCCAACCTGGCGTTTGCCGAAATGCTGGGTTATCCCAATCCAGACCAGCTTATTGGCAAAAATGCTCTGGATATCATCCCCTTCACCACCGAAGCCCGGCAGTGCGTACTCTCGCACCTGCATACCGGCGCCATCGAAACTTACGAGACCGAGTTGAACACCCCGGATGGTTCGGTAATCTCCGCAGAAATGAGCTGCCGCGATATTGATTACCAGGGCCAGCCCGTGCGCCTGCTCATCTTGCGAAACATCACCCAGCGCAAACAGACCGAGGTTAATCTGACCCGTCAGCTTGAGCGCCTGAATGTGCTGCATACCATCGAGCAAACCATCGCCAGCGTCACCGATCTGCGCGCCATTCTGAATATTTTTGTGCAGCAAATTGTCGATCAGGTTCATGTTGATGCTTGCGCCATCCTGCTGTACAACCCCCAGACCCGCACCCTCGATTTTGCTGCCAAGCAGGGCTTCATCACCCACGCTCTGGAATTTACGCACCTCAATATTGGCAGCGGTTTGGCTGGGCGCGCCGCACAGGACCGGCAGGTGGTTTTCATGCCCAATCTGGCGGAAATGACCAACAACCCCGCCCTGACGCAGGCTATCGCCAATGAGCATTTTACCGCCTACCTGGGCGTCCCGTTGGTCGCCAAAGATAATTTGCTCGGTGTTCTGGAAATCTTTCACCGTAATCCATTAACCGTTGAACAAGACTGGGTGAAATTCCTCGAAATTCTGGCTAACGAAGCCGCCATTGCCATTGATAACGCCCGGCTGTTAAGCGATGCCCAGCAGAGCTATAAAGAGACCAGCGCCCTTTACCAGATTAACAAAAAGCTGATCACCTCCATTGACCCGCAGGAACTGATGGACGAAGTCGTCAGCCTGCTGAAGGTCAGCTTTGGCTATCACTATGTGCAAATCTTTGTCGCCGACCCTAAAACCGGCGATATCGTCATGCGCGCCGGCAGCGGCGAAATTGGCGCCCGGCTGAAGGCCGAAGGTTATCACCTTTCTCCCGGCGATGGCATTGTGGGCTTTACCGCCGAAACCGGCGGCCCCTTCTTTACCAACAGCGTCGAAGATCTGATGGTATTTGTGCGCCCCCCCTACCTGGCAGATACCCGCTCCGAGCTGGCTGTTCCCATTCGCAGTGGCGATAAATTCCTGGGGCTGCTGGATATTCACCAGGTTGCGCCCATGATTTTGACAGAACGCGATGTCCAGCTAGTCACTGCTGTTGCCGACCAGTTGGCCGAGGCGCTGCAAAAAGCTTCCCTCTATGCCGACCTGCAGGAAGCCCTGCGGCACGAAAAAGCCACCCGCGACCAGCTTGTGCATAATGAGAAGTTGATTGTCGCTGGCCGCCTGCTGGCTTCCGTCTCCCATGAATTGAATAACCCTATCCAGGCCATTCAAAACGCCCTTTTCTTAATCAAAGAAGAGCAAACCCTGTCTGACCAGGGCCGGCAGGATCTGGATATTGTCCTCTCAGAAACAGATCGCATGGCAACCATGCTGACCCGCCTGCGTCACACCTACCGCCGGGTGAACGCGGCCGAATTTAAGCCGGTTAATATCAACGATATTGTTCAGGAAGTGGGTGCTCTGGTAGCCACACACCTGCGGCATCATCAAATTTCGTTTGAACTCCAGTTGGACCATGCCCTCCCACCCATCTCTGGCCTGGAAGACCAGCTCCGGCAGGTGGCGCTCAATCTGGTGATGAATGCCGTCGAAGCCATGCCCGGAGGCGGGCATCTCAAAGTCACCGCCCAGCATCTCCCCGACACACACGAAGCCCTGGTTACCGTCTCAGATACCGGTCCTGGCATCCAGGAAGATATTCTCCCGAACATCTTTGAGGCTTTTACCACCAATAAAGAACATGGCACCGGCCTGGGACTAACCATCTCTCAGGAGATTATTCTCCGGCATGGTGGCCGCATCCAGGCCGAAAACAACCCGCAGCGCGGTGCCACAATCTCCATCTGGCTGCCGGTAACAGAGGTCAAAGGGGAGGAATGAACATCACGGGCAAGCTGTTGATTGTGGATGACGAGCAGGTCATCCGGCATACACTGGCGCGCATCTTGCAGTCATCTGGCTTTGAAGTGACCACCGCCGAAAATGCCGAGCAGGGATTGGCGTTTTTAGAAACCTCTCACTTTGACCTGGTTTTCATGGATCTTCGCTTGCCGGGCATGCCCGGTCTAGATGCCCTGGATATCATTCGCACCCGCTGCCCCGGATTGCCGGTTGTTCTCTTCACCGCCCTGCCCGATCTGGACTCTGCCGTAGAAGCCCTGCGCCGCGGCGCCACCGATTACCTCTTGAAGCCGCTCAAACCCGAGATTGTCATAGAACGCATCCAGGCCATCCTGCTTGCCGGGCAAAAAGAACGCCGCAAGCGCGAAATTCAAGCCCAGATTGACGCCTTGCAGGGGGAATTGAACCAACTCAATGACGAAGGCGCGGCTTTGCCCCCGACTGCCTCGCCGCCGCCCACATCAGAGCGGTATTTGAAGCGCGGAGATATTGCCCTGGACCTATACACTCGCCGGGTCACGGTCGGTGAAAACAGCATCAGCCTGCTGCCCACATCTTTCGACTTCCTCCTGGTGCTGGCGCGGCATGCGCCCGAAGTGGTCGATTATCAAACCCTGGTGGCTGAAGCCCAGGGTTACAAAGCCGACGCTCGCGAAGCGCAGGAACTGGTCAAGTGGCATATTCACCAGATCCGGCAAGCCATTGAGCCAGATGCCCGTGAGCCCCGCTACATCTTTAATGTGCGCGGGGTTGGCTATCGCCTGGTGAGCGACTAACCACCCACAAACCGACCAAAACAATAGTGACACGGGGAAATGCTTTACCAACTTTTCCCAACCATTCCTGTTCAAACACAATCTGTCAAACGGGTCAGAATCAGGCAAAATAGTACTGATGAAAACCCAAAAATTTCCTGCCGATGTCCATGCCCGCGTCCTGGTCGTTGACGATCACCCCACCACAGCCACAACCCTGGCGCGCGCTATTTCCCTGCTCGGTCCCGGTATTGAGGCGGTCATTGCCAGCACGGGCGAGCAGGCCTTTGAGATGGTGAAAGAACACCCGGTGGATGTTCTGATCACCGACATGATTATGCCGGGTATCAATGGTCTGCAGCTGGTCGAAACACTGCGCGCCCTGCCCGAAATCTGCCCGGCCTACATCATCGTGATTACAGCTTACGAGATTCCTGATCTCGAAAAGGCCGCGCAAAAGCTGTCCGTCAACGATGTGCTGCTCAAGCCGGTGCGTCCCGATTGGATCTGCCAGTTAATCGCCAGTGCCATTGCCCATCTCACCGGGCAGGTTGGCGCTCGGCCATCTGCCCCTCCGCAAAACAAGCACACTTCTGGATAAGCCCTTATCCAACCTTTACCAACCCTGTCTGAATTCCCCCATTATCTCTAAATTCAAGGAGCTATAACATGAACAAACGCTGGTTTTCACTGCTTGTCCTCGCCCTGATGGTGATCACACCGCTCTTGAGCGCCTGCAACAACAATGGCGGCGCCCCTGAAGATCAGGTCACCACGCCGACGGCTGTAACCCTCAACCTGCAGTGGCTGCCCCAGGCGCAGTTTGCCGGCTATTATGTCGCCCTGGACAAGGGCTGGTACGCCGAAGAAGGCATTGACCTCACCATCCGCCCTGGCGGCCCCGATATTTCCGCCCTCGATGCCGTCCGCACTGGTTCTGCCCAGTTCGGCACCAGTCTGCTTGCCGACATTATTGTGCTTGGTCAAGATTCCCAGGACCTGGTCAGCATCGCCCAGATTCAGCAATCCAACGGTCTGCTGCTGATCGCCAAAAAAGACTCGGGCATTGCCACCCCCGCCGACTTTGCCAACCATACCGTGGGCGTCTGGTTGGGCAACTGGGAAGCCCAATTCGATGCATTGATTGCTAAAGAAGGCATTGATCCCAACGCCTTCACCCTGGTCTCCCAGGGCTTCAGCATGGACAGCTTTATTAATGGCGAACTCGATGTGGCCTCGGCCATGGTTTATAACGAATACTATGTAGTTCTGGAAAACGGCTTCAAGCCTGAAGACATCAACATTATTGACTACGCCGATTATGGCCTCGATTTCCCCGGCGACACCCTGTTCACCTCCAAAAAGATGATTGAAGACAACCCCGACCTGTGCCTGCGGATGGTACGCGCCAGCCTGCGCGGCTGGCAGTATGCCATTGAAAATCCCCAGGAAGCGGTTGATATTGTGATGAAATACGACGAAAGTGGCAGCCTGACCCGCGAACATCAGGTCTCCATGATGAACGAAATCATCAAGATCGTCCAAAGCGACCTGATCCAGGTGGGTTATACCGACCGCAACGACGTCCGCCGGACGATTGATACCCTCTATTCTTACAACGTCCTCGATACGCAGGTTAACCCCGATTTGTTCTTCAACAATACGTTTTGGGAACAGGCTCAGACCAAACCCTAGGAGGTTGGCTATGTTAAATCGCCTTTTTGATTTTGCGCGACAGGGGACGGTTCGTGTCCGTCTGATCGTTGCGTTCCTGCTGGTGTTGGTACTGGCGGGCCTGGTCTCAATCACCATCCTGGGCAACTTCAACTCGGTGGTCAACCGCCTGGAACGCTTCACCAGCGTGGATGCCCAGGTTGAGCGTCTGCTGCTGACCACCTCCCGCCGTGTGGCGTCATCCCAGTTGAACCTCAACCGCTACATTCAAGACTACGTCCCCAGCCCTTACGAAGCCCTGGATGATGTCGATCAGGCGTTGATTGGGCTGAACGAAGGTCTGGCGCTGGATATTGACAGGGCAACCGCAGATAATCTGACTCTGATCATCACCTCCCTCACCAACTATCAGACTCAGATTGGCGAACTGCAAACCGCTCAGGATGCTGGCGATGCCGCCCAGGCTACCCGTTTGGAATCGCAGCTTCAGCGTCTGGGCAACGACATCAGCGTGCGGCTGGAAAGCATGGCGGATGAAAACGTCAAGCAGGTCACCGCCACCAATACAGACGTGTTAGCTCAGGCGCAAAACAGCATTCGCACCGGTGTGATTTTGATTATTGTGGGTCTGGTTATGGCTGTTTTGTTGGCTGTCTTCAATACCATCAGCATCACCCGCCCTCTCGAAGCCCTGCGGCTTGGCACTGAAGAATTTCAGCGCGGCAACCTTGAAGCCGAAGTCAGCACGGCCGGGCGGGATGAATTCACAGTCCTGGCGCGCACCTTCAATAACCTGGCGAAACAGATCCGTGAGCTGATCCTCGACCTTGAAAAACGCGTTGCCGACCGCACCAAAGCGCTCGCCACCTCCACCGAAGTCAGCCGCCGCCTCTCCACCATTTTGGAGCAAAAAGAACTGGTCGCCGCAGTGGTAGACCAGGTGAATGAGGCTTTCGGCTACTATCACACGCAGATTTACTTCTTCGATGATCGCCAGGAAAACCTGGTGATGGCTGGTGGCACCGGCACCGCCGGTGAAAAGCTGCTGGCTCAGTTCCACAAAATCCGGGCCGGGCGTGGTCTGGTGGGGCGGGCGGCTGAAACCAACGAACCCGTTTTGGTGCCAGATACCTCGCAAAACCCCGACTGGCTGCCCAACCCCTTCTTGCCCGAAACAAAATCCGAAATTGCGCTGCCAATCACCCTGGGCAACCGGGTTCTTGGCGTTTTGGATGTGCAGCAAAACGTGGCGAATGGTTTGCAGCAAGCCGACATTGACGCTTTGCAGTCCATTGCTAACCAGATTGCTGTGGCTATTCAGAACATCCGCCAGTACGAAAGCACGCAGAAAATCGCCTCAGACATGAGCGTGGTGGCTAACGTGGGTATTGCCACCTCCACGATCATTGACCCTGATCGCCTGCTGCAAGAAGTGGTGGATCTCTCCAAACAATCCTTCAATCTGTATCATGCCCATATCTACCTTTTGAATGACGCTGGCGATACACTGGTCCTGACGGCTGGCGCCGGCGAGGTGGGCCGTCAAATGGTTGCTGAAAACCGCACCATCCCGCTGGACCGTGAGCAATCACTGGTGGCGCGTGCCGCCCGCTCCCGTGAAGGTGTGGTGGTCAACGACGTCACCCTTGCTCCGGACTTCCTGCCCAATCCCCTTCTGCCAGACACCCGCTCAGAAATGGCCGTCCCCATGCTGGTGGCCAATAAAGTGGTGGGCGTGCTGGATGTGCAGTCTGATGAAGCCAACCACTTCACCGACGTGGACGTCAGCATCCAGACCACCCTGGCCTCTCAGGTGGGTGTCGCCCTGCAGAACGCCCGCTCCTTTGAACAGATCCAGAATCAGGCCGTGCGTGAAAGCGCCGTCAACTTGATCACCCAGCGCATCCAAAGCACCACCAGTGTTGAAGATGCCCTGCAGATTGCGGTGCGTGAATTGGGCCATGCCCTGGGCATGAAACCCACTTCAGTAATCCTGGATCCCGATGCCCTGACAGCCGAATCCGGCAAATAAACGGATCCCCCAGACGATTACGGAGAATCAAAATGGGCCTAACAACCACTTCTAACTCAAATCAAACTGCCAGTCAGCCGCGCCGGACGCTCAGTTTTCGCGCCCGCCTGATCCTGGCATCCATGGTGATTATTTTCCTGGCAGTTGCTGGCATGGGATTCTACGTCTTTTATCGCGCCCAGCAGACTGACCTTTACCTGACCCAGCAGTTGGATACCACCGTTCGCCAGCAGGCCGAAACCGAACTGCAAAAAAGCATTGCGGCTGAAACAGAAACCCTGAACAACTTTTTTGCCGCCCTGCGCAAAGAAATTACCACCCTCGGCGATACAACCGTAAAACTATTGGATAACGAATCCAAACTCAATGCCGGCGACTACTGGAACGCTGAAGACGTGCTGTATCACCTGTCGAACAGCAACTGGGATAACCCAAATTCAGACGTGGTCTCGGTCTTTATTCCGGGAACGGTAGAGTTGACCCCCGACCTGGTTTCCCAGTTAAATACGCTGGTTCAACTTGACTTCACCACGCCGGCCATCCTGGCAGCCAACCCCGACGCTGTGGCAGCTTACTTTGGCGGCACCCCCGGCGAGACAATGTATTACCCCAATGTCGATCTGGCAGCCCTGGTGCCCCCTGAATTTGATGTCACCCAGCGCCCCTGGTTTGTGGCTGCATCGCCAGCCCAAAACCCCACTAAGAGCGCCGTCTGGTCTGACCCCTACCTGGATGCCGCCACCAACGGCCTCATCATTACCGTTAGCTACCCCGTTTATGACAGCTCCGGTGAGTTCCGGGGTGTGCAGGGCATGGATGTTCAGTTGAACCAGATTACAGCGGTTGTTGGCAATCTTAAAGTTGGTCAGACTGGTCACGCCTTCCTACTGGATAAAAGCAAACGCCTCATCGCCATGCCCGCAGCCGCCTATGCTGACTTTGGCATTACCCCCGATGCCTACCCCCTCGGCAACGTGCTGGATCAGGCTGTGCTGTCAAAACTCTCCCCCGATTTTGCTGCTGCCGTTGAAAAATTAACGACTGGCGAAAGCGGGCTGGAAACCGTCACCATCAACGGCGTTGAAAATTTCATCATCTACGCCCCGGTTTCAGAAGTCGGCTATGGCCTGGCCATTGTAGTTCCCACAGAAGAATTGCTGGCTGGCGCCACCGAAGCCCAGGAGCAGATTGCCCAGTCCACCCGCAGTTCGCTGGTGCTGGGTGCTGTACTGGTTTTGGTCATCCTGATCCTGGCCTTCCTCGCCGCCTTCTTTATTGCTAACCGTCTGGTCAAACCGCTGGGCGCTCTGACCACTGTCGCTGGAGAAATTGCCCGTGGCAACCTGGATGTTGAAGCCCAGGTTGGCGGCCAGGATGAAATTGGCCTGCTTGCCTCAACCTTCAATAGCATGGCCGCCCAGTTGCGGGCGTCCATTGGCGCGTTGGAGCAGCGTGTGGCCGCTCGGACTCAGGACCTGGAGACCGTGGCTGAGGTATCTACAGCCACCGCTACCATTCTGGAAACAGACCGCCTGCTCCAATCGGTGGTCGATCTGACCAAAGAACGCTTCAAACTGTACCACTCGCATATTTACCTGCTGGATGAGACTGGTCAAAATCTGGTACTGACGGCCGGCGCCGGTGAACCGGGCCGTGTGATGGTAGCAGAAAAACGCACCATCCCGCTCGATCGAGAACAGTCGCTGGTGGCACGCGCTGCCCGTGAGAGCAAAGGCGTTATCGTCAATGATGTTACCCAGGCGCCCGACTTCCTGCCCAACCCCCTGCTGCCCGATACCCGCTCTGAGCTGGCTGTTCCCATGATCGTTGGCGGTAAGGTGATTGGCGTGTTTGATATCCAATCTGACCAGGTGGACCGCTTCACCGAATCGGATGTCAACGTGCAGACCACCCTGGCTGCTCAGATTGCTACATCCATCCAAAACGTGCGCTCCTTTGAGCAAACCAAAGCTCAGGCCGACTTTGAGGCCCTGGCCAGCGACATCGGCGAGAAAATTCAGCGCACCAGCTCTGTCCAGGAAGCTCTGCAAACCGCCATCCGTGAACTGGGTGTTGTCCTGAGCGCCTCGCGTGTCAGCGCCAGCATTGCGCCTGTGCGCCAGGCCGATGCTGACCAAATTGAGCCTAATTAACCTGTCAGACGATGTCCTCCTCTGATAATTATGGAGAGTGAAATAT
>JAGOFZ010000097.1:4400-6545 GCA_017996955.1 Longilinea sp. | reverse complement strand
GGCTTTACCGCCAACCCGTTGGTCTTTTGCGGCTGTGTAGGGCTGGCCCCGCTTGGCCGTCACTGCCGCACCCCGCAGCCCGGCGACCATGTGATTGTGCTGGGCGGGCGCACCGGACGTGATGGCCTGCGCGGCGCTACCTTCTCCTCAATGACGATGGACGCCCAGACCGGCGAAGTGTCCGGCGCCAGCGTCCAGATTGGCAATCCCATTGTCGAAAAATGCACCGCCGATGTATTGATCCTGGCCCGGGATGCCGGGCTGTATCATGCCGTGACCGACTGCGGTGCTGGTGGACTCTCCTCTGCTGTCGGCGAAATGGCCGCCGAATGTGGCGCCGATGTTGATCTGCAATCGGTTCCGCTCAAATATCCCGGTTTGGCCCCCTGGGAAATCTGGCTCTCAGAGGCTCAGGAACGCATGGTGCTTGCCGTTCCACCGCAGAATTTGCCCGCTCTGGCCGACCTTTGCAACAACTACAACGTTGAACTCACCGACCTCGGCGTTTTTACCCGCACCGGGCGGCTGATTGTTCGCTGGGGCGCCGAAGTTGTCCTGGACCTTGATGTTCACTTCTTGCACGATGGTATTCCCTTGCGGCATCTGCCGGCAGTTTTACCCCCCGAAGCTCCCGCGGCGCCCGTCGCCAGCCATTCAGATTCGCGCTCCCCGGAAGAGATCTTGCTGGCCTTGCTGGCACATCCCAACCTGTCTTCCCGTGAGCCCATTATCCGCCAGTACGACCATGAGGTTCAAGGCGCCACCGTCATCAAACCGCTGACCGGCATCCATGCCGATGCACCTTCAGATGCCTGCGTCCTTCAGCCCCTGGAGACTCGGGGCCCGGTTGCCCTTGCATTGGCCTGCGGGCTCAACCCCGAGTATGGCAAACTGGATCCCTACCGCATGGCATGCAGCGCTTTGGATGAAGCTGTCCGCAACGTCGTTGCGGTTGGCGCCGACCCTGATCGCATCGCCGTCCTCGACAATTTTTGCTGGGGTAACCCGGCGAACCCTGAAACCCTGGGTCAGTTGGTCGCTGCGGCCCGTGGCTGCCACGACGCCGCTCTGCTGCACAAAACCCCCTTCATCTCCGGCAAAGACTCGCTGAACAATGAATACCTGGGTTCTGACGGACTGCGCCATGCTATCCCGCCCACCTTGTTGATCTCTGCTCTGGGCATCCTGTCAGATGTATCACACGCCGTCAGCATGGACCTGAAATCACCCGGCAGCCGCCTCTATCTGGTTGGGCAGCACGCCCCGCATTTTGGTGGTAGCCATTTTGCCCTGGTCGGCGCTCCGTTGACGGCTGACCTGGATCGCTCGGTGCCCAATTTACCCCCCGAAGCACCAGGTGTTTATCATGCCCTGCATCTGGCCATGACCCGGCATCTGGTAAGTGCCTGCCACGATCTCAGCGAAGGCGGGCTGGCTCTGGCCGCTGCCGAGATGTGCATCGGGGGCGGCCTGGGTTTGACCATGACCCTGCCCACCGGAAATTCCACCGGCTGGCTGTTTGGTGAAACCAATGGCTGCCTGCTGGTTGAGGTTTCTGCGGCGCACGCCTCTGCCTTTGAATCCCTCTTCACGGGTCTGCCCATTTGCCGGCTGGGTCAGGTCACCGCTGAACCCATCTTACACATTGAACAGGCTGGTCGCCTTGTCTTAGCCTCGCCAATCGCCAACCTGACCCTCGCCTGGAAAGGAGCCGCACTGTGATCCCCAAGGTACTCATTCTTAAAGCCAGCGGCACCAATCGAGATGGTGACGCCGCGGCGGCTTTCACCCTGGCTGGCGCCGAGCCGCATATCTTGCCGCTGGCAGTTTTACGCACTTCCAAAATTCCATGGCAGGCTTACGATATTCTTGTCCTTCCCGGCGGCTTCTCGTATGCCGATGCGCTCGGCGCTGGCCGCCTTTTAGCTCTGGACCTGACCGCCTATTTTACCGATCAGGCGCAGGCTTTCGTTGCCAGCGGCAAGCCCGTCATTGGTATTTGCAACGGTTTCCAGGCTCTGGTAAAGTCGGGCATTCTCCCCGGCTTGCCAGCCGATAACGGCCCCGCGGCCACATTGACTTTCAACGAATCCGGACGCTTTGAATGTCGCTGGGTGGCGCTGCGTCCTGTTTCCACCCGCTGCC
>JAGOFZ010000097.1:1784-4300 GCA_017996955.1 Longilinea sp. | reverse complement strand
CTGGTAAAGTCGGGCATTCTCCCCGGCTTGCCAGCCGATAACGGCCCCGCGGCCACATTGACTTTCAACGAATCCGGACGCTTTGAATGTCGCTGGGTGGCGCTGCGTCCTGTTTCCACCCGCTGCCTATGGACGCGCGGTCTGGGCGTGCTGGAGTGTCCCGTGGCGCACGGTGAAGGCCGCTTCGTTACGCGAGATACCCAAACCCTTGCCCAATTGCAGTCCAATGATCAAATTGCCCTGGTTTATGCCAATGCCGCCGGTGATCCTGCTCAAGGCGCCTATCCAGCCAACCCCAATGGCTCAATCTTGGATATTGCTGGCATTTGCAACCCGGCTGGCAACGTGCTGGGCCTGATGCCGCACCCTGAAGATCATATTTTCCCAACCCGCCACCCACACTGGCCTCGGGGTGAGGCGCGCGGGTCGGGCCTGACCTTATTTCAAAATGGCGTTAAGTTCGCCCAGGAGCGCTGAAAATGCCCCTTCTCCCCTTCACCGAAACCCGCTTACCCTTGTCTGACCCACAGCGCGGTAAAGTTCGCGATAATTATGCCCTCTCGGCGGAGCGCCGTTTGCTGGTTACCACCGATCGCCTTTCTGCCTTTGACCGCATTCTAGGCGCCCTCCCTTATAAGGGCCAGGTTCTCAATCAACTGTCTGCCTGGTGGTTTGAGCAGACCCGCTCCATTGTAGATAATCACGTCCTGTCCGTGCCTGATCCCAACGCCTTGCTTGCGGTTGCCGCCGAACCCTTCCCGGTTGAGGTCATCGTGCGCGGCTATATCACCGGCGTAACCACGACCGCCCTCTGGTACCGCTACGCCCTCGGTGAGCGTGAGATTTATGGCTATCGTTTTCCAGATGGTCTGACCAAAAACGCACCCTTGCCGCAGCCCATCATCACGCCTACAACCAAGGGTGGCCCCACCGGCCACGATGAGCGCCTGACCTGCGCTGAGGTGGTTGAAAAAGGCTATCTGGACGCTCAGACCTGGGAGCAGGTCCAGTCCGCCGCCCTCGCGATTTTCCAGCACGGTCAGCAGGTGGCCCTGCGCGCCGGGCTGCTTCTGGTAGATACCAAATATGAATTTGGCCGCGCCCCCGATGGTCGCCTGCTTTTGATTGACGAGGTGCACACGCCCGATTCCTCCCGCTTCTGGCAAGCCGAAAGCTACGCCAGCCGTCTGGCGTCCGGCCTTGAACCTGAGAGCTTTGATAAAGAATTTATTCGCCTGGCCTATGCCAGCCAGGGCTATCGCGGCTCTGGTGAGCCGCCTGTGCTCCCCGAATCTGTCTGGGAACAGGCCTGCCAGCTTTACATCTCCAGTTATGAACGGCTGACCGGTCAAACCTTTATCCCCGGGGAATATCCGGTCAATCCCCGCCTGGAAGCGAACTTACGAAAGGCAGGTATTCTCGCATGAGTAAACCATTACTGGTAATCCTGATGGGCTCTAGCGCCGATTTTGCGCATAGTCAAAAAATAGTCGCTGCAGCCCACGCTCTCGGCCTTGAAACAGTAACCCGCATTGGTTCAGCCCACAAAACATCAGCGCATGTTATGCGTCTGTTGTCCCACTTTGAATCCGACCCGCGGCCAAAGGTCTATATCACCATTGCCGGGCGCAGCAACGCCCTCTCTGGCTTCACCGATGGTCTGGTTGCTGCGCCTGTCATTGCCTGCCCGCCGCCGTCAGAGGCTTTTGGTGGTGCCGATATTTTCTCCTCATTGCGCATGCCCTCTGGAATTGCCCCCGCGGTTGTTCTGGAACCTGCCAATGCTGCGCTGCTGGCAGCCAAAATCCTCGCGCTCACCGATCCCGATCTGCATCAGCGGGTCCTGGCATTTCAACAAGCCCAATCCGAAAAAATTCTTGCGGATGATGCCGCTCTAATCCAGTCTGATGGGGGAGACCATGTGGCTGGATGACACCCCGCATGAAGAATGTGGGATTATTGGTATCTTCGCGCCGGATGAAGACGTTGCCCGGATGGCCTTCTTTGGCCTGTTTGCCTTGCAGCATCGCGGGCAAGAGGCTGCTGGCATCGCCGTTTCAGATGGCCACACCATCCGCATGCACAAAGACCTGGGGCTTGTTTCTCAGGTCTTCACCCCTCAAAACCTCGCTCCCTTGCAGGGTGATTTTGCCATTGGCCATACGCGCTATTCCACAACCGGCTCACCTTCCATTCGCAACGCCCAGCCCTTTTTGATCGAAACGCAGCACGGTCCCATAGCCATTGCCCATAATGGCAACCTGGTCAACGCCTCCTCTCTGCGGCAAAATCTGCTCCGGCGCGGTATTGGTCTGCATTCCACCTCCGATTCAGAGGTCATCACCATGATGCTGGCTGGCGCGCCCGGTAATACCTGGAATGAACGCATTCAAAATTGTATGCGCCAGTGGACCGGTGCTTACTCACTCGCCATTCTGACGCGTGACGGCGTCTTTGCCGTTCGCGACCCCTGGGGTTTTCGGCCGTTGAGCATCGGCTTGTTGCCCGGTGGGGGC
>JAGOFZ010000097.1:0-1684 GCA_017996955.1 Longilinea sp. | reverse complement strand
GTGGATACAGACGCATCAAAAATGGGGTTTGAAGGAGGAATTGGCGGATGAAGAAGACCAAGCTGCAGCTTCTTGTTGTAGGTTCAGGGGGGCGTGAACATGCACTGGCCTGGAAGTTGGCCCAATCCCCCCGGGTTGGTAAAATTTACGCTGCTCCGGGGAATCCGGGCACAGCAGCCTTTTGCGAAAACGTCTCGATCGCCGCAAATGATGTCCCCGGTCTGACCCAATTCGCCGTTCAACAGGGCATAGACCTGGTTGTTGTTGGCCCTGAGATCGCCCTTGAAGCTGGACTGGTAGACAGCCTTCAGGCCGCCGGTATTCAGGCTTTTGGTCCCACCCGCCTGGCAGCCCGCATTGAGACCTCTAAAGTCTTTGCCAAATCACTGATGCAGCGTCATCACATCCCTACCGCAGCATGGGCATCTTTCGATTCTTTTGACCCAGCCTGGGATTACATCCAGCAGGCTGCTTTCCCCCTGGTGCTTAAGGCCTCTGGCCTCGCGGCGGGTAAGGGCGTCATCCTGCCCGATACACTTGCAGAAGCCCGCATCGCCCTGGAATCGATGCTGGTAGCCGGTGAATTCGGCATCGCTGGTCGTCAGGTAGTCATTGAAGAGCGTCTCATCGGCCCCGAAATCTCGCTGCTGGCCTTCTCTGATGGTAAAAATCTTGCCCTGATGCCCCCGGCCCAGGACCACAAGCGCTTGCTGGATGGCAACCGCGGCCCCAATACCGGCGGCATGGGCGCTTTTGCGCCTGCGCCGCTCTGCCACCCGGCTATGGCTGCTGAACTGGCGCAGACGGTCCTGCAGCCCGCACTGGACGCGCTCTACGCTGAAGGTACTCCATTTGTCGGCATCCTCTACGCCGGGCTGATTTTGACCGCAGACGGTCCGCGGGTTTTGGAATATAACTGCCGCTTTGGCGATCCCGAAACCCAGGCGCTGCTGCCCCTCCTGGAGACCGACCTTGTGGCTGTTATCCAGTCCTGCCTCCAGGGGCGGCTGAAAGAGACCACCGTGGAATGGAAATCCGGTGCTTCCGCATGTGTTATTCTGGCCGTACCGGGCTATCCATCTCAGCCCCAGACCGGGGCAGAGGTCACTTTTACAGCAGAACTGCCGCAGCAGTCTGCCGTCTTTCACGCCGGCACCAAACGCCAGGGTGATCGCTTGCTCACCGCTGGCGGGCGTGTCCTTGGCGTTACCGCCTGGGATACCGACCTTCCGGCCGCGCTGGAGCGCGCTTATCAGGCCGTGGACTGTATCACCTTTGAGGGAGCGCAGTATCGCCATGATATCGGTTCAGCACATCTGAAAGGGGCCGGGGCTTATGCCAGCGCCGGGGTTAATATCGACGCTGGAAACGAAGCTGTCCGCCGCATGAGCGCGGCCGTTAAATCAACCTATACCCCCGCTGTCTTGGCTGGAATTGGCGCCTTTGGCGGCCTGTTTGATGCCACCCGCCTCAAATCCATGACCAGTCCGGTTCTGGTCGCCTCAACCGATGGCGTCGGCACCAAGGTCAAATTGGCGGCGGCGCTCAACAGCTATGCCAGCATCGGTCAGGATATTGTCAATCACTGCATTGATGATATTCTGGTTCAAGGGGCCTCGCCCCTGTTCTTCCTGGATTATTTTGCCACCGCCCGGCTTGACCCTGCCGTGGTGGCCGAAATTGT
>JAGOFZ010000096.1 GCA_017996955.1 Longilinea sp. | reverse complement strand
GGGCCTTTTCAATCAAGCGCACATCGGTCAGCGAGGCCATACGTAACTGGGCAAAGCCAGCCTGCCGGGTGCCCAAAAAGTCGCCCGGTCCGCGCTGATCCAGGTCGCGCTCAGCCAGCACAAAACCATCATTGGTCTCGGCCATCACGGCCAGCCGCTCATTCTCAATCGCGTTTTCATTCTCAGGGATCAGCAGGCAGTAAGCCTGGTCTCCGCCGCGGCCTACCCGCCCGCGCAATTGATGCAGCTGCGCCAGGCCAAAGCGGTTTGCCCCTTCAATCAACATGACGGTCGCATTGGGCACGTCCACGCCAACTTCCACCACCGTGGTCGAAACAAGGATCTGAAATTCCCCATCTCGGAAGTGCGCCATCACCTGTTCTTTTTCGTCGGGGCGCATCCTGCCATGTAGCAACCCCAGCTTTAGCCGTGGGAAGATGACGCTTTGCAGCCGCTCGTGTTCATCCACCGCAGCCTTGCTTTCTTCTTTATCACCCTTCTCAATCAAGGGGTAGATAATGAAAGCCTGTCGTCCTTGCTGCACCTGGGTGCGAATTAACTGGTAGGCGCGCTCGCGCTCCAGTGGATGCAGTACATGCGTTTCCACGGGTTGGCGTCCGGCGGGCATTTCGTCCATCACCGTCAGGTCCAGGTCGCCATACAGCGTCAGCGCCAGCGAGCGGGGGATGGGGGTTGCTGTCATCACCAGCAGGTGCGGGGTTTGACCCTTCACACGCAGTGCCGCGCGCTGCGCCACACCAAAGCGGTGCTGTTCATCAATCACCACAAATTCCAATTGATTAAAGCTGATCGGCGCTTCAATCAAAGCATGCGTGCCAATAATCAGCTTGATATTGCCTTCTTCTAACCCGGCGCGGATTTCGGCCTTTTCAGCTTCGGGGGTATCGCCCACCAGCAGTCGAATTTCCTCCGGCTTGAGGGCCGCGTTGTCGTTATCGCCCGGCTCGGTCAGCATCCGGGTCAGGTTGCGGTAGTGCTGTTCTGCCAGAATACTGGTCGGCGCCATGATGGCTGCCTGCGCGCCTGCCCGGGTTACCATGACAGCGCCCAATGCTGCAATCACCGTTTTGCCCGAACCCACATCACCCTGCAGCAGGCGGTTCATCGGGCGACCAGAACTCAAGTCGGCGCGCACATGCGCCAGGGCGCGCTGCTGAGCGCCGGTTAATGGGTAGGGCAGCCGCTGAACCTGCGCGTCCAGCCACGCATCCGGCGTCTCAAAGACGCGTGCCGCAACCGATTGCCAGTTGCTTTTTTGCTGCAGCACACCCAGTTGCAGCAGCAAAATTTCATCAAAGGCCAGCCGGGCGCGGGCAGTTCGCAGCCGTTCCATCGAATCGGGGAAATGCGCCTGCACCAGGGCGGGGCCCAGGGGTGGCAAATCCACTGCCCGGCGAATATCCTCAGGCAGATAATCCGTGATCCGCGCGGCCCAGTAGGTAACCGTGTCATACATTAAGCGCCGCAGCCATTTTTGCGTCACATGCGCTGTCAGCGGGTACACCGGCACAATCCGATTGGTGTTCAGGCTGTTCTGTTCAATCGGTTCCCAATCGGGGCTGTTCATCACCAGCCGCCCCAGGTACATATCTACCTTGCCCGAAATGGCAATTTGATCATTGCGATTAAGCCGGTTGGCTATCCAGGGCTGATTAAACCAGGTAATGCGGATGGAGCCTGTGCCATCACTGACAACCGCCTCAATCATCGAGGATTGCCCCCCGCGCAGCGGTCGGGTTGCCACACTTTGCACCGTCGCAATGATGGTCAGTTCTTCACCATATTCCAACCGGTTGATCGTCTTCAATTGACTGTAATCATCATACCGGCGGGGGAAATAATACAATAAATCAGCCAGGGTATTCAGCCCCAGTTGCTTCATCGTCTGAGCATACTTGGGCCCCACTCCGGGCAGTACCGTTACCGGCGCATCCAGCCCAATGGGGGCGCCGGGTTCGCGTTCAACCACCGGGCGCCGGCTGCGCTCTGACGGCGCAGATTGTGCGTCAGAATCCACCGGGCGAGGGCGCGGCGGGGTGGCAGTCCGGCGTTCGGTTTCGGACGGAAGGGCCGCCTCCAACTCATTCAACAGGTCATTCAGGCAGGCAGCCCGGTCTTCCAGGCTGTAACCCGGGTAGGCATTCAACTGCTCCACCACGCGTTCCAGTAAACCGGCGTCCATCCCCGAAGCGCGGGCTTCTGGTTCCCACCAGGGCAGCACTTTGTTCAGTCCACCAACGACAGCGCGGTTGTCGTACCCGCGATCAACTTCCAGGCGCATGAATTTTAATAATTTTTCTATGGCAGATAACATGGTCCAATTGTACCGTAAAACAGTCAGCTTTAGCGTTCTTCTGCCGCAATCAAACACAGGCTGCGCGGCCCCAGCAGGCTCGCCAGCGGCGTATTGAAGGTGTGTTCGCTGTAGGGCGTTTTGGCGTAATTCTCCTGGGCAAACTGCCGCAGCAGCCGGGCTTCAGAACCAAACCCTAGTGTGCCTTGCAGCAGGGCAATGTGCCGCAGATGATCAAACTCGCTCAAAAATTCCTGGAAGAAATCCAATACCTGCCTCAGGCTGCGCACTTTCTCCAGCGGGGTTAATTTCCCCTCTTCCAGCGTAAATAGCGGCAGCAGCCCCAGCATTTCACCAATTCTGGCCTGGGCATGATCGAGAAATCCGGAGTAATGCAAATAAGATAATCCCTGCGAACAGATGATCGTATAGACGTGCGGGATCATACTGCGCACCAGGCGCTCGGCATGCGCCGGGCTGGCTCCCCCCGCAATAGCCTCGGCGGCGGTTTGCACCAGCAGCCCCAGGCCCACTGACGTGGTTTGTGAGTTAATCACCTGGACGTTGGTGCAGCTTTGCAGTGCAGAGGCCGCTTGCATTGCATTGGAGCAGGTTGAATGCAGCTGCTCAGATAGCAAAATAACCAGCACGGCATCGTGCTGGCTGCTCAAATCCATAAACATTTGCTGAAACTGTTCCACGGATGGCGGCAGCAAGCGTGGGTGCAGCGCCGGCGTTGCCGCAGCCGGCAGCGTATTCAGCCGGATTTCTTTGCTGTCGGTATAGGTTTTTCCAGCCAGCTCAACCCCCAGCGAAATCATCCTTACCATATTCTGGCCCGGAAATGTAGGCTGTGGGAACTGCGCCGAACTATCCGTAAGAATGCAGATCGATGACATAGCTATTCAATGGACAGAATAAATTGATAGTGGGGCTGTCCGCCTTCGTGCAGTTCAATCTCATGGGTGGGATATGCTGTGCGGATGATATCCACAATCCGGTTAACCTCAGCTCGGCCAATATTCTGCCCATAGAAGAAGGTAATCCGCTCACGATCGGCTGTGTTGGCCTTTTCCAGCAGGGCCAGGCAGGCCTTCTCCAGATCAGGCTGGGCGGCAATCAACTGCCCGTTGAGCAGCGCAATCACTTCCCCTTCTTTTACACTGACCCCATTGATTTCAATCGAACGGGTGGCAACCGTAATCTCACCGGATTCAACCTCCGTAATGGCCTCGTTCATCTCTGCCACCACTTCGTCGAAATCGCCTTCCGGGTTTAGCCGCAGCATAGCCGAGAGCCCTTGCGGCACGCTTTTGCTGGGGATCACTGCCACTTTCTTGACCGTCATACTGGCTGCCGCCTGGGCTGCCAGTACAATATTCTTGTTATTCGGCAGGATGATCACCTGATCGGTAGGCAGGTTTTCAAACGCCCCCAAAATTTGTTCGGTGCTGGGGTTCATGGTCTGCCCGCCTTCCACAACGGCGTTAATGCCCAGGCTGGCAAAAATTTGAGAAATGCCCATCCCTGGCGATACCGCTACAACCGCAATCTGTCCCGGTTCAACGTGGGTCAGCTGCAGGTGAGGGGTGCTTTCAGCATGCTGCAGATCGTCCATCTGCGCGCGCAGGTTTTCAATCGCCACTTTGGTCACTGCCCCAATCTTCATTGTGTAATCAATGGGCAGGTAGCGGTTTTCGGTAGGCACGTGGATATGCATGCGGTAGAAGCCATCGCCTTCGCCAACCTGAATGGACGTTCCCATCTCCGAAAGTTCAGCGTAAAAGCTTTCCAAATTCAGCGGCTCATTGGGCCGAAAATCAACCACCACTTCAAAATCCTGTCCGGCTTCCACGGCTTCCATTGTTTCCTCCAATTGCATGGCGGCCAATGGCATTACGGTCGTCGTTGCAGTTTCCAGCGGTTGATCCTTTAAGTAGCGCAGCATTCCCTCAAAAATGAAGAATAGTCCCTTGCCCCCGGAATCGACCACCCCCGCTTGCTTCAAAATCGGCAGCAGTTCCGGGGTATGTTTGACCGACACATCCGCAGCCCGGACAATCTGTTCAAGCAGCAGATTCAAATCCTGGGTTTCAGCCAGGGCCTGTTCTGCAGCGATGGAGACATCCTTGATGACGGTCAAAATGGTGCCTTCTACAGGCCGCACAACCCCCTTGTAAGCCGTGTTGCGGCTTTCAATCAAGGCCCGCACCATAATCGCCGCATCCATTACATCCAGGCTGTCCAGTCCGCGCGCAAAACCACGCCAGATCTGCGAAAGAATCACGCCAGAATTTCCCCGGGCGCCCATCAGCGCCCCCTGGGCAATCGCATGGGCCATTTTGCCCACATTGCGCTCGCCAGAGTTGGCCACTTCGTTATAGGCAGCCTGCAGAGTCAACAGCATATTGGTGCCAGTATCCCCATCAGGCACCGGAAAAACATTCAGCGCGTTCACCGTTTGCTGGTTGGTCTTAAGCCAGGTCAGAGCGGCTTCTACCAGCGTCTTCAAGCCCTGACCATCCAGCGTGGTCGCTTGCGCCAGCTGCTGGCGGTCAACAGAATAAAATTCGGCAGTACTCATAGGACTCCAATACCGGATAATGACGTTAATCGGGGTTGCTGATGCGCAGCCCGCGGACGTGAACATTCACTTGCTTAACCACCAGCCCGGTGGCCTTTTCGATGTGGTAGCGCACGCTCTCAATCACACTGTTTGCCACGGTGGTGACACGCAGCCCGTATTCAATGATCAAATACAGGTCAATCTGCACTTGCCCGCCGTCATAGTGGACGGTAACGCCCAGCGCCGGATCTTTTACCAGCGCCTGGGCCAGGCTGTCAGCCAGGTTCTTGGCTGCCAGGCCAACAACGCCGTACGATTCTAACGCAGATTGGGCTGCAATGGTAGTAATCGCTCGCTTGGAGATGAAAATTGTGCCAAATGGATTTGTCGGTTCGCTCATGGTGTTTTTTACCTTCTCTAATTTAACACGCAACTTGTAAAAAGATGCGCCTTGTGGTAAAATCCAGCCTTGCTGCCTCAAAGACAGAGGCCGGCGGTTTGATGCAATTCTGGTTCGGAAAGGATTTTCAAGATGGCTAAGTGCGATAATTGTGGTAAGACGACAACCTTCGGTCATAACCGCAGCTTTTCCCAGCGGGCAACCAATCGTACCTTTCACCCCAACCTGCAGCGTGTGTCGGTTTTCGTGAATGGTCGTAAGGTTCGCAAGGTGCTGTGCGCCAAGTGCATCCGCTCGATGGCGAAGTCGGCCTAAGGCTACCGCTTCCCTGAGAACACAAGAATCGCGGCATTTGCCGTGATTTTTGTTTTAAAGTGCTGCCGAGCGCAGGGCTCGGATCCCGGCGGCAATGCCGTCAGGCTGTTTAAAAATAGCCGTTGCAGCCACAAACACATTGGCGCCGGCTGTCTTCATAACGGGTAGTGTTTCTGCGGTGATGCCGCCATCAACCTGCACGTTGGCTGTGGGGCGGCGTTGATCTAAAAGTGACCGTACCGCGCTCACTTTTTCAACCACTTCGGGTAAAAAGGCCTGCCCCGAAAACCCGGGGTTTACGCTCATCACCAGCGCCATATCCAACAGCGGCGCCACCGCCTCAATGCTCGCAGCGGGCGTTCCGGGGTTGATGGCAATGCCCGTCTGGCAGCCCAATGCCCGAATTTGCTGCAGGGTGCGGTGAATGTTGGGCGCATTTTCAATATGAACGGTGAGGATATTGGCTCCAGCGCGTGCAAAGGCTTCAATGTGCCGCTCGGGTTGTTCAATCATCAGGTGAACATCCAGCGGCAGCCGGGTGATCTTCCGGCAGGCCTCAACAATCACCGGCCCAACTGTGATGTTGGGGACAAAATGCCCGTCCATCACGTCAATATGGATCCAGTCCACACCGGCAGCTTCAGCCTGGCGAATGGCTTCGCCCAGGGCGCCGAAATCGGCAGATAAAATTGAGGCAGAAATCAAAAGCTCTGTCATGGGCTTTATGGCACCGGGTTAAAACTGAACCAGATATAGAGCCAGAACGGCACCAGCCCGCCAACCGCCAGAACCGCCAGCAGTCCCAGGAACACAGCCAGCCAATCAATGTTTACGGGCGCTGCTTCGGGCCGCTGCGGCTGGGTATCTTCGGGTGTGGTTGGCGCCGGCTCAATAATTGTGGGCTCAGGTTGCGGCTGTGGGGTTGCAGGTCGGGTGGCAGCCGGTGGGGTGCGGGCTTCAATGGGCTCTGGCTGAGTGCCAAAGGTCTGCAGCAC
>JAGOFZ010000095.1 GCA_017996955.1 Longilinea sp. | reverse complement strand
CCACACCGGCATACACGATCACGCCGTTGTCAATGTGAGGTTCGTATTCTTCGCGTTCTTCAATCGTGCATTCGTGCTTGTCCAGGTCGGCATAGGTCGCAAAGCGCTGCACCTTCTGGGCAACCAGATCGCCGTAGGGCATCGGGTGGCGGATGGCAGCCACGCGGTAACCCATGGCGCGCAGGATCATGGAAACGCGGCGGGTGGTCTGGCTCTTGCCAGCGCCAGTGCGCACCGCGCAGATCGAAACCACAGGCTTGGTCGATTTAACCTGGGTCGATTTCTGACCCATCAGGCGGAAGTCGGCGCCGGTAGCCAGCACCAACGAAGCCTTGTGCATGATGGTCTCATGCGACACGTCACTGTAGGCGAAGATAACCTGCTCAACCTTCAGATCGTTGATCAGTTTTACCAGTTCGGATTCGGGGTAGATCGGAATACCTTCGGGGTACAGCGAACCGGCCAGCGCAGCCGGGTAGCGGCGGCCTTCAATATTGGGGATCTGCGTTGCAGTAAAAGCCACAACCTGGTATTCCTTGTTGTCGCGGAAATACACATTGAAGTTGTGGAAATCGCGCCCGGCGGCGCCCATGATGAGAGTACGGATGGTCATACAGCTGCTCCTTTTGTGAAATATGTTGGATACGCTTTCACATCGCTTGTGGGGCTGTGATGCCCAGCAAAGCCAGCCCATTGATGATGGCCTGGCGGGTTGCCGCAGTCAGGCGCAGGCGCGCCGCGCGCACCGGTTCTTCAACCTGAAGCACCGGGCATTGATTGTAAAAATCGTTGAAGGCCTGCGCAAGTTCAAAGGTCAGGTTCGCAATCACCATCGGAGAAAGCTCCGCCGCGGCTCGCTGCACTTCGCGCGGGAAGCGGGCAATCAAATCAACCAGCGCAATTTCCTGCCGGCTCAACTCGTGGGTTGGCGTCAGCGCCGGCGGCACACTGCCGCCCGCCTTGCGCAGGATGCTGTTGGCCCGCACCTGGGCATATTGAATATACGGCGCCGCCTGACCATCAAAATTCAGCGCCGATTCCCAGTCAAAGGTGACATCTTTCGCATTCTCGCGAGAAATCATCGGGTAACGGATGGCGCCAATCGCCACCGCCTGCGCCACGCTTTGCTGCGCCTCAGCCGATAGGTCGGGGTTCTTTACCTTCACAATGTCCAGCGCCCGGCGGGTGGCTTCTCGGATCAAATCTTCCAGCAGCACCACCGTGCCCTCGCGTGATGCCATCACCACGTTGCCCGGCAGGCTCACCAGCCCGTAGGGCAGGTGCTGGAGATTTTTGGCCCAGTCTCGCCCGGCAATTTCCAGCGTCTTAAAGACCTGGGTAAAGTGCTGCGACTGCCGCACATCCACCACATAAATGCACTTGACCATGTCGGGGTAATCGGCAAATTTTCGGGTTGCCAGCGCCAGGTCTTCGGTCGCATACAGCGCCGTGCCGTCTGAGCGCAGCACCACCAGCACGCGGTACTTCTCGCCTTTTTCACCCAGCAGTTCGTCCAGCTTGACGATCACCGCCCCATCAGGGCGCTCGTCCTGGGCAATTTTGCGGCGGATCAGTTCATCCACAATCACCTTGCCAGGCTGCTCCATCTGACTGTTGAAATAATACACATCAAACGGAATGCCCAGTTGGGCGTACATGGCATTGAACCCATCCAGCGACCACTGCCGGGTCTCTTCCCACAGCGCCACCACTTCGGGGTCGCGCTGGTCCCAGCGCACATACAGCGCCCGCACCTCGGATTCCAGTTCGGGGTTTTCTTCCAGCCGGCGGTTGGCCTCGGCGTACAGGTCGCCCATCCAGCGGGTGATATCCGCCCCCGGGCGCTCGCCGTGGTGATGTTTGGCGTAATTCCACAGCCACTTCATCACATGCAGCCCCATATCGCCCGGATAGTTCGCCCGGATCACGTCATAACCTGCCGCGTCCAGCAGGCGCGCCAGCGCGTCGCCCAGAATGGCGCCGCGTAAATGCCCCACATGGAAAGCCTTGTGGGTGTTGGGGTGCGAAAATTCCACCATCATGCGCTGCCCCAGGCGCTCGCCGCGCCCAAAGCTGGCGCCTGCGTCCAGCACTGCATCTACCACCCGGCGGGTATAATCCTGCGGGGGGAAGTATAAATTCAGGTAACCCTTCACCGCTTCCACGCGGTCAAAGCCAGCCGGGGTGCCCAGGTGCGCTGCCACGGCTTCTGCCAGTTCAGCCGCCCGCTGCGGCACAATCACCCGCTTGCCCGAACGCGCCTCTTGAGCCGCCAGTTGGAAGAAGGAAGTGCTGATGCCCCACTGCCCGCTGAATGGAATCCAGGTCCACTGCAAAGTGGGCTCCGGCAGGCCGTTTTCGGCGCACCAGGCCAGAATGCGGGCTTCCATTTGCTGCTGCTCGTGTTCAAACATGTGCGTTCTCTCGTTACCCTAAAAGCGAAAGCGGGAGTAACAGGCACTCCCGCCGCTTGTAAAAAATTGTTCGTCCCCGCAGGCCTTGCCGGGGGGGCACGCAATCGCTTACTTAGCCAGAGAAGCCAAGTGCTTCATCAACCGGCTCTTGCGACGGGCGGCATTATTCTTATGGATGACACCCTGCTGAGCGGCC
The DNA here is from genome assembly GCA_017996955.1 of Longilinea sp. Classification (GTDB taxonomy): domain Bacteria; phylum Chloroflexota; class Anaerolineae; order Anaerolineales; family Anaerolineaceae; genus JAGOFZ01. The sequence continues at coordinate 4,028 of JAGOFZ010000095.1, read as the reverse complement.
TTATCCAGCGCGCTCACAGCTTCCTGAATGGCCACGCGGGCGGCTTCGGGATCACTGGATTCCATGCTGCGGCGGGCTTTGGCAACGAAGGTACGGGCAGAGCCGCGATAAACACGGTTGCGCAGGCGGCGTACGTCGTTCTGGCGATTTCGCTTAATTTGAGACTTGATATTAGCCAACGGTCTTCCTCCAAAAAATAACTTTCTCTAATGCGAAGGCGAATTTTACCCGAAACTGCCCCATTTGTCCAGCATTTATCCTGGCAGAATCTCACATTCTTCTGGAGCAATCTTCCTGATAATCCCTGCCGTCAGGTGCGCCAGCAGCACACCTGACGGCAGGACAATTCTTGAAATCTGATGCGCCTGGTTTACAGCAGCGCCAGGTAGCGTTCCAGCCGCTTTTCGATGATGCCCAGGCTGCCGCGCCAGAAATCGGGCGTGCGGATGTCAATTCCAAAGCGCCCGGCTAATTCGGCGGCAGTGCCCATGCCCGTGCTTGCCAGCAGCGCTTTGTATTCCGGCACAAAATCTGCGCCGCGCTGCTGGTAGATGGCGTAGAGTCCGGTGCCAAAGAGCAGCCCAAACGTGTACGGGAAGTTGTAGAACGACAGGCTGGCTTCATAATAATGCGGCTTCCAAACCCACATGTAGGGGTGCAGGTAGCGCTCGTCCAGCCCTTCGCCGTAGGCAGCCTTCTGGCAGCGCTCCATGATCTCGCACAGCTCATCTGCCGAAAGTTCGGCCTGTTCGCGGCGCTCAAACACTTCCTTCTCAAACAGGTAGCGTGAATAGATATCCACCACCACCTGCGAATCGCCAATCAGCGCAGCTTCCAGAATTGCCAGCCGCTCATCGTCATCGGCGGCATTTTCCAGCACCGCGTTGCTCACAATCGTCTCGCACATGATCGAGGCCGTTTCCGCCATCGTCATCGGGGTGCGGCGCTGCAGATCGGTGGTGCCCGCCTTGAACATGCAGTCTGCATGGAAGCCGTGCCCCAGTTCGTGCGCCAGTGTGCTGACCACATCCAGCGAGCCGTCAAAGCTCAGCAGAATGCGTGATTCCTTCACCGCCGGCACATCCATGCAGAACGCGCCCGCCACTTTGCCAGTGCGCTGTTCGGCATCAATCCAGTTGTTGTTGAAGGCGCGCTCTGCAAACGCAGCCATGTCGGGCGAGAAATGCCCAAAATTATCCAGCACAAATTTGCGGGCTTCTTCAAAGCTGTAGGTACGGTCACTGCGCCCGGCCGGGGCAAACAGGTCCCACCATGCCAGTTTGGCCTTGCCCAGCCGTTTGGCCTTGGCCTGGAAGTACCGCTGGAACATGGGCAGGCTCTCGCGCATCGCGGTCAGCATGGCTTCCAGGGTTGCCCGGTCAATCCGGTTGATGTCCAGCGCCGCGTGCAGCGCATCGGTGCGCCCACGTCGGTGATTCAGGGTGTTCACCGTACCTTTGATGCCGTTCAGCGCCGCGGCAACCGGCTCGCGCACGGTTTGCCAGGCTTTCAGCTCGGTTTCATAGGCCCGCCGCCGCACATCTTCATCCGGATGCCCGCGTAGATTGATGATCGCCGGCATCGAAAGCGACTGCACCTTGCCATCCAGCTCAAAATCCATGCTCAACTGGGAGGTGACCGTCCGCTGCAGCTTGCCCCAGGCATTGGCACCGCTCAGGTTCAGCTCAGTCGCAATCGCCTCTTCAGCGGGGCTCATCAGATAGCGGCTCTGCTCAGCGGTTTCATTCAACCAGAAGGCGTGCTCGCGGGCAGCCCCCGGCTTGCTGGTGATGACCGGTAGCGCCGGGCCCAGCTTGCCGATCCAGGCCTGGGCGCGGGTGCCCAGTTTTTCCAGCTCCACGCTGGCAATTTCCATCTCAGAGAGCTTCCGCAGCGCCTCGGTGTTGAATGAATCGGTCGCGACGAAGGAATTAATATAGGCAAACATGGTTCCAACGCGCACCAACAGGTCGTTGAACTTTTCCAGCAACTGGTTCACTTTTTCGGTCAGCAGCGCCGGATCCGTTTTGGCGTCCAGTACTTCAGCCTCGGTCAAAAAAGCGGCCAGGTCAGCGGTCTGGGCTTTAGCTTTTTCAAAATCAGCGGCAAACTCCGCCGATTGCAATCCCGGATAGACATTGGAAAGATCCCAACGTGGAGGGGTTTTGGCACTCATTCAAGCTCCTTATGATCGTGAAACGAATAAATGTAATGCTATTATACCGCGACCCCTAAACTTTGAATCCCGGGTCGGGCGGCAGGTTAGGTTGAGCCGCCGCCGCCACTGCCAGTTGGTCGCAGGCAGCGTTGTCCGGGTCACTGGCATGGCCGCGCACCCAGGCAAATTCGACGGTGTGGGTTTCGCATAGCTTTAGCAGCCGCTCCCACAGGTCGGCATTCAGCGCCGGTTCTTTCCGGTTGCGCATCCAACCGTTTGCCCGCCAGCGTCGCGCCCAGCCCCGCTCCATCGCCTGCACCACATACTGCGAATCGGTGAACACCCGCACCCGGCAGGGGCGGGTGAGTGCCTCCAGCCCGGCAATCACGGCCATCAATTCCATCCGGTTGTTGGTCGTCAGGCGGAATCCCCCACTGAGGGTGCGCTGCTGCCCCCTGTACTTCAACATGGCAGCGTACCCGCCGCGCCCCGGATTTCCCGCACAAGCCCCATCGGTGTACAGGATCACGATTGAATCAGGTGTTTTTTGAGCAGGTTGTGCAGTCAATTTTAGAGTATACTTTTCTATATCCAATCATCGTATGTCAGGAGTGTATCATGGACGAGAATGAATCGACAAGCACCCGCTCAGACGATACCCTGTCTGTTTCAGAGGGTTTGCGCTCCGGGGGACAGCTCCCGGTGACCGTGCCGCCCAAAACTGATCTGGGCCGCCGCATCTTGACCTGGCTGGCGGTCGGCGGCGCCTGCCTGCTCATCGGCGCGCTGGCCGTCTATTTTGGCTTTTATGTTCCCGGCCAAAAAGCCCTCAAAACCGCTCAGGATGATTTGGCCACCCTTCAGCAAACTCTGACGGATACCCAGGCCGAACTCGCCACCGCCGAATCCGACCTGGCTGCCGCCCAGACCAACGCGGCCGCAGCCCAAACCGAACTGGCAACCCTGCAGGCGGCTGTGCCCCTGCTGCGCGTGCAGAATGATGTCCTCTCTGCCCGGTTGGCCCTGGTCGGTCAAGACACGCTGACCGCCCGCCAGATGCTTGGCCTCGCCGAAACGGACATGGCCGCACTGGTAGAAGTCCTCAAGACCACCGACCCCGAAGTCGCCGGTGCCATCCAGCAGCGCCTGTCTGATGCTGCCGCCGCCTTTGCCCGCAACGACATCACCGACACCAGCAGCGAACTGCGCATCCTCAGCGAAAACCTTGCCATCCTCGGCCAGCGCTGAGCTTGCCATACATCACCATCGAACCACCGGCGGGCACCATGCCCGCCGGTTTGTATTACCGGTAACACTCCAATAATCAGGACTTTTGATCTATTGTACTTTACAAATATAGACATTTTTGGTAATTGCTACTTTACAAATATACTATAATATTGTAAAATACGAATATGAAAATTATTGAACGTGCTCTCTTTCCGGTGCTTAAGCGGGCCCTGTCAGATCAAAGAATTGTTGTCATCACTGGCATGCGTCGGGTTGGTAAAACAACAACCCTGCGCTGGCTGCTGGAACAGGTTCCATCTCAGAATAAATATTTTATGGACCTTGAGCGTTTGGATCAACGTCGGGTTTTTCAAGAGGTTAACTACGAACTGGTTTTGAACTACTTCCGCAATTTGGGTCTGGACCCCGCTCAACAGATGACGATAGCTATCGATGAAATTCAATACGCTCCCAATCTGCCAAGTATTGTTAAGTACTTGCATGATCACGATAACATCAAATTTTTGCTTTCAGGATCAAGTTCGTATTACTTAAAGAATTTATTCAACGAATCAATGGCGGGGCGTAAAGTGGTGTATGAAATGTTCCCGCTTGGCTTTGGCGAGTTTTTAGATTTCAG
>JAGOFZ010000094.1 GCA_017996955.1 Longilinea sp. | reverse complement strand
CCTGGGGGGCGAAGGGCAGGGTGGTGTCAAACTGGACGGGGATGGTGAAGACGGCGTCCACCGGCTGGGCAGCCAGTTCGGCGGCGCGGGCAAGCTGGTTTTCTGTGAGGGGGTGGGAGAAGTTGAGCAGTAGCATTTTAGGAGGGGGTTAGACTTTTACTTCAGTAATTTTGCCATTGGTGAGGGTATAGGTAACCACAGTGCCCTTACCGGGTGTCTTGTCTTTGGGAGTAATCACATCCGTGGAAAACGATTTTGGCTCTCCAGTGGCATCTTCTTTATCTCTCAACCAGCCGGTTCTACGATCTGGCCGCATTTGAGTGATGACACCTTGCCGAACTTCAATCACATCGGGCTGTGGGATCACATATTCAGGTGGTTCGGGTAAAGGAGACAACCCTGTTAAAATCGCGCTGAAGAAGCCATATCCGCCGGATGTTTTGGCGCCAGCGCCTAATTTTTGCAGCGCCAGAGTCAGCCAATTCTCAGCCAGGTTGAGCAATCGTAGAACTTCAGTGGGGGACAACTGGCTGGCATCACGAAGGGCAATGGCAAACCAGAACTGGGTACCGGCAGCAACCGTGAGAAATTTGACCGGAATGGGTTTGTCCTCATCTCCCGGATACGTTCCACCACCCGAATAATATTTGGGATAATGAGGATTGAGGATGTCGACGTCGAGCACTGGGATTTGGGTGGAATCGGGGACGGCATTCAAAAAATTGGCCCGACCTGCACATGAGGTTGTCCCAAACAGGATTCGAAAGTCATTGGCTAGAGCCAGGGCATTTGGAGAAGCCTGGGGATAAGCATCCTGCCAGGCATCAGAAAATTTTTGCAGGTCGTCTTCGCTTAAGATCTCGTCCAGTCTGGTCAGATCCTGGGCGCCAAGCGTTTCAGCCACCGCCAGCCGGCCCCAGGCTCGTGCCAACCCTTTCAGACCACTGCCGGGCAGTTCGGGAAAGCCGTAGCGGTTGAAGGCAAAGCCCACTTCCAGTGTTCCTTTACGACCAAAACCGGCAATCAACCGCCAATCGGTCTTAAAAGTAAACGTACGAGCGCCTAAAGCTGCGGCAGCAGCCGCCCAACGTAAAAGCTGGGCTTTGAGAAGCTCGGTGTCAATAAGGGTTGATGCCGTTTGTACCGCTTTTAAACCGTCTTCTTTCACCAAAGGACTTGCACCCCAGTCAGGTGAAAAACGATCCAAGATAAGGCCAGGATTTTGTCCGGCCATTTTTTGATGCCTTTCATAAGCTTTACCACTGCGACGGGGGATTGGGTAACTCATGCCCGCCTCCTATTCAATCAGTTCTGCTTCAGAAAAGCGTTTAATCCAGATCAGCACGGCAACTGCTTCAGCGGTTGCCCGGCGGTAATCATCAGTTGAAGCAGTATTGGCAATCCAATCGATTACTTCGGGCTGGGTGAATGCCAACTGCTGTTTCAACCAATTGGACACATCAGACAGCAACTCGTTGTTTTTCTTGGCACGCCAAAAAGCCAGAGTTTGTCCGAGACCATTAATCTGAATATCAGCAGCTGCTCCACGCGCAAGCTGTCCATACTCTTTCTTCCGTGCACTGGTTTTCATCCGGGATACGCAAGCCCAGGCAAATCTCGCCCGTTCCTGTTCCAAAGTTCGTTGACGATTTTGGGGTGTCTGGTTCGTCATTTTATCTAACCTCCGTTACGAGAAACGCAGAGCGACAATGCCCTGACCGGTGGTTTCGTCGCCGCCAAGCTGGATACGTGTCAATCCCAGATTCTTGATCGTTGTCAAAACAGTAGCTGCGTTCAGTTGAGATGCCGCAGAGCGCGAATTGGACGCCATCAGAGGGGAATAGAGTAACGTATCTGCCGGCAGGCTTTCACTTGTCCAAAGGGCTTTATCGTCCACTGTCTTTGTATCCGGGTTCAACTTAATGTGCGTCTGAACTTCAGTGGCATAAAGCGCAAAGTCGCGGAAAGCGTTATCAGGCAGGATACAGAGCTTCTTGGGTAGAGCATCGCGCCAATAGGTATATTCTGCCAGCTGCGGTAAGGCATTGCTGGCCAGCCAGGGCCCGATGGTATTGACAATAGCTTTGCGGTCAGGCGAAAAGCTAAACTCCTCAAGGACAATCGCCCCGCCCGCAAGCAATACATCGCCATTGATCCATGCTTGGTCAGCGTCCACAGTGCCGGCCTGTGCCAGATTCCAGCCGGTGGTGATCCCGGCGGCAGCAGCGGAGCGCTCAAAATGAGCCAGGGCTTCAAGGCTGGTCGTCCAGGCGAATACACCCGCCAGAGACCGCACCGGGAAGAGTAGTAGGCGGGCATCGCCACAGGATAACGCTCCGGCATAATCGGATGCGTTGGCAGCTTCAGGGCCAAAGATTGCCAGAAAATCATTATTTGGTGTGATTTTGCCATTTGCTTCAGCGCGGAGGCAGCCTTTGACACTGCTGGCCTGCACAATGGGATATCCCGTTGTGCGTTCCCGCTGAATTGGCAGATCCACTGACCCCAAGCCTTTGCCAGAACCAGAATGCAGCGGGGTTTCAACATAAGCATACAACATAGATTTAGCCTGGAACATATTTACCACTCCTTTACCAAGACTTGGCCGAAACCGATTTCGCTACCGAAATCGGTAACAGCATTTTGAATTAGCGTTTTCTCAAATTCGAGCGTTTTCTCAAATTCGGTCGTGTCATCACTTTCCGTGCGACTACTTTCAAAGTAATAAACACTGCCGGCAGGGACAAATCGACGTGCAGCGCGATGCTGTTGATCTGGATTGGCTGCCCAATCAAACCCTCCAACACTCTCAAAGCGGTTAACTGCCGCAGCTTTAAGATCAACAGGTTGGGTAAAGAATTTTCGCCAACTCCGGGGCTGCCAGCCAGCTTCAAAATATGCAGGGGTAGCAAAGTAAAGTTTGAAGCGCTTTGGCAGCTTACCTGCCGGTGTTGGCCAGGGTAACGGCTCAATCTGCTCAAAGGCGGCTGCCCGGCTTTCGCCCCCCAGGGACAGGAGGCCAGATTGTGGCCAACCCGGATAGCCGTCCATTTCAATGGTCAGGCCAACACCTTCCCGGGGGCGGATGAAGACGACTTCGTACAAGGCGCCTTGAAGGGTAGTACCCAGCGCAGAGTCCATGCCAATTCCGAAACGGCTTTCCCGCAGGAACAAGTCCTCTGATTTAACAGCCTCGACTCTCTTGCCGCCAAGGTAATCCAATAACTGCGTTTTATCAAGCCACAATCCGCCTTCACCCTTGCTCAAAGGGTCATTGAGGCCGATCAACTTGGGGGTACGGCAGCTTGTTTTAATGCCCGCCGGTAGATCTGCCGGGTTATCACTGCGTTCAATTTGTTGGGGACCGACGCTAACCGCATCAGCCGGCTGTGGGAAAAAGCGCTCAACCTTGCCTGAACTGCGGCGTGCCAGGAAGGGGCCGCGCAAGCGCAAAGAGCCATAATCGGTGGAAGTGCCAACTGCATTTTTAACCGCATTTTTATCATGAAGGTTGACGCCCTTAAGCGCCAGTTGGTATGACCGAATAGCGCCCTGCAAGACGGTCGGGTACGGCGGGAACAGGCTTTCGGCACGATGATCGCTGCCTGCCGAGAAAGGTCGGCCATCTCGGAACAGCCAGACATCCACCGGATCGAGGAACAATTGAGGGCTCATTCTCCACCTCCCATTGCAATAAAGCGGGCCAGAAGCAGCCATTGACCCAACTGGTGTAATCCTGCTGCGGGTTGAGTATTTTCCAGGTTCTGCGCCCATTGGGTTAGTTCCTGGGCCACAGAAGCAGGATTTGCCAATTGATTTGTGCGGTGGCGGTTAATCAGGCGCCGGAGCATCGCATCCCAAGCCTGGGGATCAGGAATGGCTGTAACCGTGCGGGCCTCCGCTTCCATCTCGTAGGCGAACTTTGAGGACAGGGCTTTGGTCTTCAGGTAATTGACGATATTTTCAAACACAGGCATCAGGTCAGCCCAATGACCACAAACAGTCAAGGCTTCTCCACTGCGTTTGAGAACCTGAACACAAACAGCATTCTTATCCGGGACCTCCTTGGCCAAGAATTCGGCGTCGTGAGCCGTGCGTAAAACAGCGCTCAACGGGTAGGTGTGATGGGCAACGACAATACCAGCTGAGCCTGAGTTTCCCGTGCACTGATAAAATGCATCTGCTAATTTTAAGGCAAAGGGGATGGCTCTGGACAACGGAACCATGGCCATCACATCGTCGCCACCGTTATAGATTACCGAAGCCTGATCCGGGTTGCCTGGCGCGGACATCTGCTGCACCCGGCTCGAGAACAGATCCAGGGTCTGGCTAAAATTACGGCTATCATCGACTGTGGGGCAGGCCGAGACGCGCTTGCCCATATTGTCACCATCAAACACAATGAGGGCGTAATACTTAGTGGGCTGGTCACCTCCAGCGGCCTGGTACACATCCCGGCAGGCACTTTGGCAAGAAAGAAGCTGTGCATCTGTCACATTGGTCAAGCGGTAGTCATCCTTCAAGGTGTCAAACGTCAAAGTTTCTTGATAAAGCAAGTCGCCATCAAATGGCCAAACCGGATCCTGCCGGACACGAAAACAACCCAGATCATCCAATTTTTGAACGTAAGTGTGTAGAACAGGATTCACCCTGGGGTTATTTCGAATCCGCTCCAGAAAATCCGCACTGGCCACTGTGCTGGTTGATGGGAAGGGCGTGTTTGCCAAAGCGCAGAAACGCTTGATTGCGCCAATCGCGTCCAGACGTTCACGGCCTTCTGGGCGCAGCCGGGCGCTCACTACCTGGCGGGCAATCTGAGTCCAGTAATCCTTTGCCGAAGGTTTATTGTTTCGCAAGGCCGACCGACGACCAGACAGCGTATCTTTGACGCCATCTTCTTCGGATGGTTCAAATGCACGCAGACGTTTTGCAGATTCCAACGCCCGATTAGCAGCATCAAAAGCCTGAGGGTAGGTTTGGTTCTCAAGAGCGGCTGCTGCCCAATGAATTTCCCACTGATGATCGACCTGGCGATTCCATATTTTGTGCCATTCTTCATCTGGGGTAGGGGTTTTCCCCCTCAATTGATTCAGCGCCTCCCGAGCAATCTCTTTCCATTTGGCGATCAGAGCATTTTTGGCCAATTCAGCAACGGATTCTGCCTGCTCCCAGGGAACAGAGGCCAGTAATTTATTCGGCACATCGCCCGTCAAACTAGCTGGGTAAATCATTGTTCCACCAGCATTTATTATTGCTTCAGCAGATGCGCGTGCTAAAAGCACCAGAATTCTACTGCCTGTGAACAGGTCAGCAGCCCGACGCGCTTCGGCAATATACGACTGCACCGGACTAAAGGTAAAGACGAGTATGGCGTCGCTCATGGCTGATTCCATCCTCTCACAGAGATATCGTATCCAGCAAACTTACTGATGAAGGTTTTGACCTGGGCGTAATCAGAGCCTGTGAAATTCGAGGCCAGAACCATGAACAGCAGCCCAAACTGGCCATTCATTTCAATTGGCCTGACCCAAAGAGGAGATGCCTGCCTGGGTTTAATACCACCCAAGTAGGGCACATTCATCGTGCGACTCATAAAGTCGGTTACAGCTTCGGTCGCCTGGGTACGGAGCGGATCTACAATTCGAATCATCCCGGTTTGATTGCCGCACGGAAACTTGCCAGGGCCAACAGGTGGCACTGAAAGGCTTGGAATGCTCAGTTTCGCGGCAAGGGATTTTACTGCACTTATCGCTTCAACAATTGTTGTCTGTATGTGTGTATCCCAGCCGTCGCTTGTTTTTGGGAACACGTTCACAATCGCCAGGGTACCATAGCCCCGCCGGGAGCGCAGCCCAACCCCGCCAAACGTGAGCATCATCCGCAAGGTAGCTCCAGCAACCCGCCAGACCTCATCAGAAACTGGGCGTGGGGCGTTGATTGTCAAGCTGAACAATTGACCGGGATCAAAGGCCTGACGATCTCCTGTTCGCCCTGCATGGTGAGGCAAGATGGGCTGTCTGGAAGCTGTTAATGGTTTTTGTGAAATCCGGACAGCTATTGGAGATCCGCTGTCCGGGGTGCCAAATACAGCAGCTTCAAGTTTCCTGATATTCTCCAAATTTGTGTCTCCAATGACTGCTCCAATTGTAGCCCGCAGCCAATACCGCAGCTCACCGCGGAATGACGGTGGGCGCAGTTCAGGTGGGCCATCAGGGTTAGCCCCCTTCAAGAACAGTGGTGTGATGATTTGGAGTTTGACTGTTTCTTCTTGCATAATCCCTCCCTTTCTGTCTGTGACCAACAGTTTGTTGGTCTATAATTGATTATATTCAACATAAAATAAGCTACAAGTGAAAACTCTAAATATTTTAAGTGGGTGTGTAAGAACCTATTCTTCATGTTATTCACCCAGGGACACATTTTACCAAGACACCAAAAGAGGATCCAGCGCGAGATGGTAAAAGACGGCGTCCACCGGCTGGGCAGCCAGTTCGGCGGCGCGGGCAAGCTGGTTTTCTGTGAGGGGGTGGGAGAAGTTAAGGATGATCATGGGGGCTACTTTTCAAAATGATCGTAATGCCATGTTTCAGCTAATTTTTGTATCGAAGTATAAATTTTTGCCATTTTTTTCTCCATATTGTCCAGGGCAATTAATAAACTGGGGGCTTGGTGTT
>JAGOFZ010000093.1 GCA_017996955.1 Longilinea sp. | reverse complement strand
ACGATCTGCACCTGGCTGGAGTTGGCGATGGCCAAATCCGGTATGCTCACCGGGTTATTCACAAAGCCCTGCAAGATGCAGTCCGGGACCGGTTGCTGCCTGCCAATCCATCAGATGGGGCAAAGCTACCGAAAAAGAAGAAACGCAAGATCGATATCCCGCTCAGCGAGGAACAGACCATCAAGCTGGTGGAGACGGCTCTCACCACCCCCATCGGACCCATGATTTACCTGGCTGCCACGATTGGACTGCGGCAGGGCGAACTGCTGGCGTTGCAGTGGGATGATATTGATTACCACAACCGCCAGATCCACGTTCAGCGCAACCTGCAGCGTTTCTCCAGGGATGGAAAACTGGTGATGAAATTTTCAACCCCCAAGAGTGAAACCAGCGATCGCCTGATCCAGGTGGGTGAAGAGACAATGACGGTTCTTGATCAGCAGAAGCAGCAAATTGTGACCATGCAGGCCGTTGCTGGAGCCCGTTGGCAAGAAAACAATCTGGTTTTCCCATCCAGTGTCGGCACACCGCAAAATCAGAGTAATTTGCTGAAACAATTTGCCCATGTGCTGGCGCTAGCAGGTCTGCCACACATCCGGTTTCATGACCTGCGCCACATTGCCACATCGCTGATGTTGAATCACGGCATACCGCTGCTGACGGTCTCTCACATTCTGGGCCACTCACTGCCATCCACCACGCTGAACATGTACGGTCACCGGGACAAGACCAGTGAATATCAGGCAGCCTGCCTGATGGACCAGATTTTCACCTCAGCCCGTCCGGTTCGGCTGCCAGAAGTTTTTGTGGCTCAAAGCAGGCCCAAAACCAACTGACATTGCGTATAAGTATTGCACGAAATTGCACGCCAATTGCACGAAATTAACCAGGTTTGACGCCATTTTATCGTCAAACCACCATATATACGGTCTATTATTTTCTAATCCCCCATATATGGCGCCCTCGGGGAGGCTCGAACTCCCAACCTCTGGATTCGAAGTCCATCACTCTGTCCAATTGAGCTACGAGGGCGTGCGGGGTTATTTTACCACAGACCGGGTTGATTCGATTGTCAGGTCAGTCAGTTCCAGGGCGGCTTCGGTGGCGCAGGGTAGTGCGCCCATGCGCACCCGCCCGTCTGGGGGGAAGGCGGCATACTGGTTGTCAATCCAGATGACGAGCCCCAGGGGACCTTCGGGGGCAATGGGGGTTTCAAAGCAGGGCTGCCCATCTACGGAGAAGTGCACTCCGGTGGGCTGCCAATCAATGGCATAGGTATGCCAGGCGGTTACATCGGTATTTACCCGGACAGCAGCTTCCTTGATAAACCGGCTGGCGGTGCGGCGCATGGCCCGCGCCGTGACCCGCCAGGCCAGCAGGGGCAGCGCCGGCAAACCGGCAGCCAACATCAGCCCCAGGGTGCGGGGGGCAGAAAAGACCGCCGCCAGCAGTCCATCTGCGGGGTGATCATCTCGAAAGGCCAGGTGATTGGGCGGCGAGGCGTAGAAGAACCAGGCTGTATTGGGCAAAGTGGGCATGCGGCGCTGCCCGCCCCCCAACCCCAGACCCGCGCTGAAGGGATCGTTCCACCAGCCGAAGCCCCAGGTGCCGGGCAGGTCTGGTGCGCTGACGCGCGCCCGCAGTTCCAGCCGGGCAGGGGCCTGCCAGCGAAAAGCTTTACGCGGCAGCCGGGTGTAGTCATCCAGCTGCGCCAGGCGGTAGGTGCGCCCATCCCCTGACGGCAAACTGAGCCGCCGGGTTACCGCGTCAGGGGCGGTAATCCGCCCTCCGCCAGCCATCTGGGCATCCAGCTTCATGCAGCCTCTCCGGTTTCGATTTCAGCCACAGAGTCTACCACCCGGCCCGGCTGGTAGGGAAAATCGGCAATCTGCTCACGGGCTGTGACGCCAGAAAGCACTAAAATGGTGCCCAGGCCGCTCTGAATCCCGGCAACCACATCCGTATCCATTCGATCGCCAATCATGATGGTGTTTTCGGAGTGCACGCCCAGATAATGCAGCGCGGCGCGCATCATAAAGGGATTGGGCTTGCCAATAAAGAATGGCTTGCGCCCGCTGGCAGTTTCGATCAGGGCGGCCATGGCACCGCAGGCCGGTACCACGCCATGTTCACCCGGGCCGATAGGGTCGGGGTTGGTGGCGATGAAGTGGGCACCAGCCATCACCAGGCGAACCGCTTTTTTGATCTGGTCGTAGTTGTAGGTAAAGGTCTCGCCAAGGACGACAAAATCCGGGTCCAGTTCCGTCAATATGTAGCCGGCATCATGCAGGGCGCCGGTCAGGCCGCTTTCGCCGATGGCAAAGGCGGTGCCGTTGGGTTTCTGCACCGTGAGAAACCGGGCAGTGGCCATTGCAGAGGTAAAAATCTGCTCGGGGCGCACATTCAAGCCAGCCGATTGAAGCCGGTGGGCCAGATCGCCGGGGGTGAACATTGAGTTGTTGGTCAAAATCAAGAACGGGATGCCCCTGGCCTGAAGGCGAGCCAAAAACGCATCAGCACCGGGGATGGGTCTTTGCCCATGCACCAGTACACCGTCCATGTCAATCAAATAACTGGTCATCGAGAAGCTCCTGGAATGTGAATTACAATGCAGCCAAGGGGATTACAGACCCGCCAGGCGGTGGTGATCTTTTTTGTGCCGGTACATCGCATCATCGGCCTGGCTGAACACGCGTGCCAGCGGCAAACCGGGCTCACTGGTGGCAGCGCCCAGCGAGATGCTCAATTCAGGTTCACGGTAATATTTATTGTTCAGATCAATCAGGGCGCGAATCCGCATCAGGCCCTCGGCTGCGCCATCGGCATCCACCTCGGGCAAGATGACCACAAATTCATCCCCGCCGATCCGGGCAATCGTCACATCCTCATCAAAGCTGGCTTTTAGAACCTCCGCCGCCCGCCGGATCAGGTTATCACCTGCGGGGTGCCCCAGCGAATCGTTAACACGCTTGAGGCCGTTCAGGTCTGCAAGGATAATGCTGATGGGGTCGTGGCGGTGTTTCTCCAGCCGGAGCAGGGTTTCATCAAAATAGAGCCGGTTATACAGACCGGTCATCACATCGTGAGTGCCCAGGTAGCGCAGGTAATCTTCGGCCTTCTTGCGGGCAGTAATATCTTGAATAGCGACCAACACCCAGGCAAAATCATCCTCATGACCGGGCATCACCCGGAAATCCAGATGGATGTTAATGGGTTCACCGGTCAGCGAATAGTTGATGCCCTCACGCTCATAAGACAGGCGACCGTTGTAGAGATCGGCCAGTTCACGGGCAAAATGCGTGCCCATCTCATCTCGAAAGACCCGGTTCAGGTTGGAGAGCAGGTGTTCTTTAGACTCAGCGCCAAACAATTCCAAAGTCCGCTGGTTGACATCCAGCACCCGGATCAGACTCATGCAGTGGGCCACGGCTTCGGGATGCAGGTCAAAATACTCCAGCAAATCATCCACTCCCGACTGGCGCACCTCATCCAGAAAAGCCTTGACGCCGCTGTAATCCTCCTCCCAGAGGGAGATGGGTGAGGCTTCAAACATGGCCTGCAAACGCTGCTCAGACTGTTTGCGCAGGGTGATATCTTCCAACGTCACCAGCACCTGCGACCAGGTTTGTTCAAACCCCGGCAGGATGCGCCAGTGCAGTAGAATATCCACCGGCTGGTCGGATAAGGTGTAATTGACGCCCTCGCCAGACCAGGTGAGTTCACCGTTCCAGAGGGCCAGCAGTTCGCTGCGGAAGTGGTGACGCATGCCATCGCGGAAGACGCGGGGCAAGTTTGTCAGCAGATCGGCCTGATCGGCGGCGCCAAAAAGCGCCACGGTTTTTTGATTGACCGCCACAACGATCATCTTGCGCATGCAGGTCATCACAAACTCGGGGTGGGCATCCAGATAGGCGGCGAGATCCGTCACACCCTGCGCTCGCAGGGCGTCAAACTGTTGGCGGATGCCGCTGAAATCCTGTTCCCAGAGGGAGATGGGGGCGTATTCAAACAAGGTCAGGTAATGCTCCTCGCTGCCGGATAGGCTCATAAAGACCTCCTTTTGCACAGCAACAATCTCATTATAGCAAAGTTACCGTTGATGCGGGCGCGGTATAATAACACACAACCTACCATCAAGGAGACCGCCATGACCCAGGCCCTGTCGCGCGTGGTTGACGCGCTGGATATTGAAACATTCCTTTACTGTAAAGATGAAGACGAAGCCAAAACACTCGCCGAGGCGCTGGCTGCCGAGCTGGGCCTGCCGCACGGCGATGTGGTATTTGTGGAGCACCGCGGCGCGGGGGCGCGGGTGCGCATCCGCAGCTACATCCACCATCCCGGCGACCATTACCGCTGGCTGGGTGCGGAGGATAAAGAATGAAGACAGTGCTGCTGGCTCCGCTTGACCCGGTTCACGATAACGCCATCAAACTGCTCAAACGCAAGCTGACCGATGCCGGCTACCGGGCGGTGGCACTGCCGCCGGGCTCAACCGAAGAGGAAGTGGTGGCTCGGGCGCTGGAAGAACACCCGATTGCCATCCTGGTCAGCCGGACGCTGGGGTATAAGGTGGCTGAGACGCTGGGACACCTGGTGGACCTGGCCGAAGCTGCCGGATTGCGGCCGCAAACCCGACTGGGCATGGGGGGCATGGCAATTACCAAAGAGCTGGGGGCTGAACTGGGTTTTGATGGCTGTTTTGTGGGCAGTCTGGATATGACGGAACTGATCAGCTTTTTGGAGGGCCATACCGTGGCCGAAGCCGCCCAGGCATCTCAGGCGGCCCCCCGCCCCAGGCCCGATGTGACCGCCGGATTCAGCTATGCCTGGCGCGATGCCACCATCGCCGGGCTGCTCGACCAGATTACAGATCAAATTCTGGCCTGGACAGTTGATAAGACCAGCGATGCTATAGCGCGGGCAGAACTGCGCGCCGAGATGCTGGCACACCCCAGTGCGGCGCTGCGTGAGCGCTATATTGCCCTGTGTGACGGCGAAATTCAGGCATTTTACCGCCAGGGAACCCTACCTGCTGGTGTGCGCCGGTTGGAAGAGGCCGAGCTGGCAGCCCTGCCACGCGCCACCGCCGGACCGCGCCCGGCATTTGAATCTCTGCGTCACGGGCGCGAGAAACCGCTGTTCTTCGTGCAGTACGGCACCGGCTGCCCGATCATGGATATCACCCATATCCGGCTGGCTGAAGATTGGGGCGTGGACGGCGTGCTGCACTTTGACCCGTCGTGGGGGGCGCAGCGAGAAGGCCTGCTGGAAGGTCTGCTGACCCACGAACACGACGGCACCATTGTGACACTGGATAATCTGAAACTCATCCGGCAGTATATGAATCCGGCTACGCTGTGGAATGTGCGCGGGCACCGCGGGCTGAACACGCCCGAAACGCAGGTGCTGGCGCAGGCTGCCGGAGCCGATTTGCTCAAAATCAATATTCCTTACGGCAGCACGGGCGGCGGCACCGACCCGGCCCGCCTGACGGTGGACGGGGTTTATTCGCTGCGGTTGGCGGCAAAGTATGGACTGCCGTTTGATATTCCGGGCAACGATGAACTGAGCGGAGTGCCGCCGCATAAGACCTTTGCCGGGCTGCTAATCATGGCGATGCTGGGGCTCAAGCTGGGAGCACGCCCGATCCCCAAGCCCTTGCTGTGCTACTCGCCCTATATGACCGTGGAAGGGCTGATGGACGCCGACTTTGTGGACATGAACTTTGCCAAGCTGCGCGTCTGGCGCGAGATTGTCGATGCACCGGTTTGGCCCGGCGAGCCGGTAGGCTTTATGACGCACTCACCAGAACGGGTGCAGTCTGCAGTTACCACCGCAGCCCATGCTGCGCTGGCCAGCAGCGCCGGCGTTGCCGCCGTGACCATCGCCTCATCGGATGAGGCCTATTCCAAGGGGCCTATTTCGGCGCCGGCGCGGGTCGATTCGCTGCGGGCCACGCGCGAGCTGCTGCGTTTCTTCGGAACGGCAGAGATTCAGCCGACGCCGCGTGCAGATGCCCTGCAGGCAGAACTGCATACGGGCATCACAGCCACGCTGACAGCCATTGCCCGTCGCGGGGATTTTGTGGCAGCCATTTATGAGGGTCTGCTGGGCAGTCAGGAAGACGGGTTGTACCCCGGGCGAACCGGTAAGGGAACGGTGAGGATTTAGGATTTTTGAATTTTGGATTTTAGATTGCTGATTTACAGAACACAACAGATGTCGTAAATACTCATGCAAACGATTGGATTTGCGGGAACGGCCAAGAATACGGGTAAGACCACTGCAGCGCTGAAGGTGCTGGGATTGGCGCGGGAGGCCGGGCTGCGGTTAGCCGTGACCAGTATTGGTTATGACGGCGAGCAGCGCGACCATGTGACCGGGCTGCCCAAGCCGCGCTATGCCCTGCCAGAAGGCGCCCTGCTGGCTACAGCCGAGCAAACCCTGCCCATCTGCGGACCGCTGGAAGTGCTGGAAACCACCGCCATCCAGACCATTCTGGGGCGGGTGGTGATTGCCCGAATGAAGGAACCCGGCCCCGCCGCGCTGGCCGGCCCCAATACCCGCGCCGATATCGAGACCACCCTGGCACGGTTGGACGCGCTGGGCGCTGAACTGTGCCTGCTGGATGGAGCGCTCAACCGCATGGCGCCGATGATGGCGGCGGATGGGCTGGTGCTGTCCACGGGGGCGGCATTTGATGAGG
>JAGOFZ010000092.1 GCA_017996955.1 Longilinea sp. | reverse complement strand
CGGTGAATCTGCTCTTTTTGCTCCTGCAGCGCCAGCCCCAGCGACGCCCCAACCTGTCCCAACCCGATGATGGTCAGTTGAATGGTCATTAATAAACTCCCATCAATAGCATCCAAATATTGGAAATAGCAGGAGACATGATTTCTCCCAAAATATCAATCCCCAGAAATCGCGGCAAGAACACCAGACCCATCAGCACAAACGGGGCATAGGGCCGGATGCTGGCTAATGCTTTTGCCATAAATGGCGGAAAGAAATAATCCGCAATTTTGTCGCCATCCAGCGGCGACAACGGAATCAAATTGAACAACATCAAAGACAAATTCACCAGAATAAAATACGTCAGAAAAATATCTATACTTGGGAAAATAGCCTCGCTTGTGTCGAAAGCGATGTGAACCAATTTCAATCGGAAGGGGATAGCCGCCAAAATGGCCAGCAGCAAATTTGAAAGCGGCCCTGCAATGGCAGTCAGCATCAACGCAGCCGGTGATCGTCTTTGGAGTGCAAACGCGTTGACCGGCACAGGTTTTCCCCACCCAAACCCGGCAAATATCATCATCAGAGATCCCATGGGGTCCAGATGCGCCAGCGGATTTAGTGTGACGCGCCCGTACATCCGCGGGGTATTGTCACCCAATCGATCCGCAGACCACGCATGGGCAAACTCATGCACCGAAATCGAGATGATCAAGGTAATCGCATACGTAATCAGGATAGCGGGTTCCATGTTTAGCATAAAAGCGATTATAACATGGGTGGTATAATCTGAACGTGTTACCCGATCTCAAGCAAAACGATATTGTGCGGCTGCGCAAGCCGCACCCATGTGGCAGCTATGATTGGAAAATCACCCGGTTGGGGGCGGATATTGGCCTGGAGTGTTGTGGTTGTGCCCGGCGGGTGCTGCTCAGCCGCCGCGAGCTGATGCGTCGTCTGAAACAGGTCTTGCCCTCCAATCAAGATTTTGAAGCGAATGAGGTATAATTTTTGGCATGCCCATTCTGGATTTGCATACTCTAGAATTTTTTAGCCGCAGCCCCGAGCAGACCCGCCGCGTGGGCATGCGGCTTGGCGCCCTCCTGCAGCGCGGTGATCTGATCTGCCTCTCAGGTGACCTGGGAGCTGGCAAAACCACCCTGGTTCAGGGGATTGCTCAGGGTTGGGGAACGTTGGACGCCGTTTCCAGCCCGACATTTGTTTTGGCGAATTTATACCGTCGGTCCGACGGTCAGCAGCTCCATCATTTGGATGCCTATCGCCTGCAGAATGCCCAGGAAGCCGAAGATTTGGACCTGGATCAAATGCTTGAAACCGGCGCTCTGATTATCGAGTGGCCCGAACGCATCCTCTCTGTTCTACCCGCCGACCGCCTTTGGGTACAGCTGCGCTGGCTGGCTGACGAGCAGCGTGGTCTGGTGTTTACCCCCGCCGGTAGCCGCTTTGAACAGATGGTGGACGAGCTGCGTCACCGCTTGGTGGGAGGCTGAAATGCTGCTGGCAATGGATACCTCAACCCAGTGGGTTGGATTGGCGCTTTACGATGGCGCTCAGGTGCTGGGTGAAATCACCTGGCAAACCCATTCCCACCACACCATGGAAATGGCCCCCGCTATCCAGGATTTGCTCCAGCGCTGCGGCGTTCGCTCAGACATGCTCAAAGCCCTCGGCGTTGCCCTGGGGCCCGGTTCTTTCACCAGCCTACGCATTGGTCTGGCGTTGGCCAAGGGCTTATCGCTCTCGCTGCGCATCCCGGTTGTTGGCTTGCCCACGTTGGATATTCTGGCCGCGGCTCAGCCCGTTCAAGACCTGCCGCTGATTGCCCTGCTGCAGGCCGGGCGCGGGCGCCTTGCCGTCGGGCATTACAAACCCGGTCGGGGCCGTTGGAAGCCGCAGGACGAAGCTGTTCTCCAGACCCTGGATCAGCTTGTGGAATCGATCAACGACCAGCCCGCCCTGGTTTGCGGCGAACTAGACGCTGCTGCCCGGCAAACGCTATCCCGGCAGTGCAAATCTGCGGTTCTGGCTTCTCCCGCTCGTTCCCTTCGCCGTCCGGCAGTCCTTGCCGAACTGGCCTGGCAGCGCTGGCAGACCGACAAGGTGGATGATGTGGTCTCCCTGGCCCCCATTTACCTGCGAGTGGCAGACCCCATCCCCGGATAAAGGCCATCACGCATGGATGTAATCATTCGGCCCATGCTCCTGGAGGATATTGAGCGCGTCTATGAAATTGACTGCCTCTCCTTTAGCTTGCCCTGGCCAGAGCGCTCCTATCGCTTTGAACTGACCCAGAACCCAAACTCTCATCCCTGGGTGGCGGTGGTTAAAGATATCCTGGGTCAAGAGACTCTGGTTGGTATGATTGTCCTCTGGCTGGTCATTGACGAAGCTCACATTGGCACCATTGCCATTCACCCCGATTGGCGCCGGCATGGCATAGCCCAGCGGCTGCTGGCACATGCCCTCTTACACGCAGTGCCTCTGGGCGTCGATCGTGTCATGCTTGAGGTGCGCCGTTCCAATCTGGGGGCTCAGGCGCTTTATACCCGTTTTGGCTTTGTGGAAGATGGTGTTCGCCGCCACTACTATCGTGATAACGGCGAAGATGCAATTTTGATGAGCCTGGCGCCGCTTCAGAGCGCCGCTGTACAGGCCGCGCTGGCAGAACTGAACGCGGCGCAATGTTTTAACGAGGAGGCATCCCAATGAATTCTGCTGAAGCGCTGCAGGAAGTCGCCCGTCAGGTTGCGGTTTGCGAACAGTGCGCCTTGCATTTCTCGCGCAAGCGCGCTGTCCCCGGTGAAGGCCCCGGCAATGCCGAAGTGCTTTTAATTGGTGAAGGCCCCGGTTTTTATGAAAACGAACAGGGGCGGCCCTTTGTTGGTCAGGCCGGCAAATTCTTAGATGAATTATTACAGTCTGCTGGTTTTAAGCGCCCTGATGTCTTTATTACCAACGTGGTCAAATGCCGTCCCCCCGGCAACCGCGATCCGCAGCCCGAAGAATTGGTTGCCTGCAGCAGCTACCTTGACCGTCAGATAGAAGCCATTCAACCCCGTGTGATTGTCACCCTGGGACGCTATTCAATGGCAAAGTTCCTGCAAAATGCCAAAATCAGCGAGGTTCACGGCCAGGCTGTCTGGGTGCGCGGCCGCTTGATTGTAGCCATGTATCACCCTGCCGCCGCCCTGCATCAGCCATCCCTAAAGCCGCAGTTGGAGCAGGATTTTGCTCGCCTGCCAGAATTTATAGAACAGGCTCGCTCCTCCACGCCACCCCCGGCCGATGCCTCTGATAGTGCATCCGATCAATCCCCCACCGACGATAAACCCACTCAGTTGAGCCTATTTTAACTCCGGAGAAATATGGATACCCAACAAGAACTGATACATCAACTACAAACCCGCACCGCCAAAGTTGCCATTTTGGGCCTGGGCTACGTGGGTCTGCCTCTGGCTGTGGTCTTTGCCGAGGCTGGCTTTCAGGTCATCGGCATCGATCCCATCGCCGAAAAAGTAGAAATGCTTAATCGTGGCGAAAGCTACATCATTGACGTTCCCACCGAGACGGTCAATCGCCTGGTCAAGTCGGGCAAATTAAGTGCCACCACCGATTTCAAGGCCCTTCAACGGGCCCAGGCTGTCAGCATTTGCGTACCTACCCCGCTCAGCAAATTCGGCGATCCTGATTTGTCCTTCATCGCCTCTGCTGTAGAATCGGTCGCACAGAACATCCACCCCGGCATGGTCATTGTCCTCGAATCCAGCACCTACCCCGGCACCACGCGGGAAATGGTCCTGCCAAAATTAGAGCAATCCGGTCTCAAAGCGGGTCTGGATTTCTACCTGGCCTTCTCCCCCGAGCGCGTGGATCCCGGTCGCACCGACTGGACAACCATCAATACACCCAAAGTAGTCGGCGGCATCACCGCAAATTGCTGCGAAGTCGCAACCGTCTGGTATGCCCAGGCTCTGCAAAAGGTGGTCACCGTCTCCTCTGCTGAAGTGGCCGAAATGGCAAAGCTGCTGGAAAACACCTTCCGCATGATCAACATTGGCCTTGTGAACGAGTTAGCCATTATGTGCGACCGTCTGGGTGTGGATGTTTGGGAAGTGATTGATGCTGCTGCCACCAAACCCTTTGGCTTTATGAAATTTACCCCCGGCCCTGGCTTGGGTGGGCACTGCATTCCCATCGACCCGCTTTACCTGTCCTGGAAGCTCAAATCCCTCAACTATACTGCCCGGTTTATCGAGCTGGCCTCCGAAATCAATGCCAATATGCCGCGCTTTGCCGTTGGCAAAGTGCAAGATGCCTTGAATGATCAGGGTAAAGCCCTCCGGGGTGCGACTGTGCTGGTATTGGGCGCCGCCTATAAACCCGATATTGACGACCTGCGCGAATCGCCCGCCCTGGATGTAATTGGCTTGCTGCAGAAAAAAGGCGCCCTGGTCTCTTATCACGACCCCTATATCCCCCATCTGCACCACGACACCATCCAGTTGGATAGCGTTTCTGATCTAATGGCCGCTGTCCGATCTGTTGATTGTGTTGTCATTGTGACCAACCATTCCACCTATGACTACACCACCATTCTTGAGGCCGCCAGTTTGATTGTGGACACTCGTAATGCTTTGGGTGATCGCGGCCGCAATCACCCGAAGGTAGTGAGGCTCTAATGGCACGTTACCTGGTTACAGGGGCCGCTGGTTTTATCGGCGCCCAGGTCAGCACTCAGCTTATTGCCGATGGTCACCAGGTTGTTGGGGTGGATAACCTCAACGATGCCTACGATGTCCGTCTGAAGCACTATCGTCTGGATCGCCTTCAGAAACTGTCAGGGTTTTCTTACCGCCATATTGATATCTGCAGCCTACCCCCGTTGAAAGAAATGTTTGCCCAGGATGGCCCGTTTGATGCCGTGATCAATCTGGCGGCTCGCGCGGGTGTGCGTTTCTCAGTCGAGAACCCCTGGTCTTATTTAGATACCAACACAACCGGCGCCTTGAATTTGCTGGACCTTTGCCGTCAATATCAAACGCCCAAGTTTGTACAGGCATCTACCTCCAGCATTTATGGCGCCAACGCGCCGCTGCCCACACCCGAAGACGCCGACAGCAGCCACCCGCTCCAACCCTATGCCGCCACCAAAAAGGCCGCTGAGGTTTTGGCGCACAGCTATCACCACCTGCACGGGTTGGATGTCACCGTTGTGCGCTACTTCACAGTCTATGGCCCCGCTGGCCGCCCCGACATGGTCATGTTCCGCTTCGCCCAGTGGATTGCCGAAGGCCAAACCGTTCGCCTGAATGGCGATGGCAATCAGTCGCGCGGCTTCACCTATGTGGATGATATTGCCCGCGGCACCATCCTGGCCCTCAAGCCGGTCGGTTATGAAATCGTCAATCTTGGCGGACACGAAGTGATTACCATTAACGAACTGATCACCCAGTTGGAGCAGCGGATTGGCCGTCCGGCCCAGGTTGAGCGTTACCCTTTCCATCCTGCCGATATGCTTTTTAATCTGGCCGATGTATCCAAAGCCCGTCAGTTACTGGGCTGGAACCCTCAGGTCAGCCTGTCTGAAGGCCTCACCAATCTGGTAGACTGGTACATGACCGAACGAAGCTGGGCATCACAGGTATTGACGCCATGACCTCCTCCCCCCCGGCTTCACCTCCGGGACGGTGGATTAAAGATCGCTTGCTCGGCAAGGTGGTAAAAAACTCAACCTACCTGTTTGCCAGCAATGCAATCAGCGCCATTTTGAGCATTGTCACGGCCAACCTTTTGGGCGTGTCCAATTTTGGCGTACTGGGGCTGGTGATAGGCTTTGTCTCCGATGTGAACCGCCTCTTTTCTTTTCGCATGGGCGAGGTGATTGTCCGTTACGTTGGCGAAGCATTGGAACACCAGAATCGCGAGCGCGCCGCCGCAGTAATTAAGGCTGCCGCGTTAGCCGAGGCAGCAACTTCTCTATTGGCCTTTGGCGTCCTGGTTTTGCTCGCTCCTCTTGGCGCACGTCTATTCATCAAAGATACCGCTGCCGTGCCCCTGATTCTGCTTTATGGCATTACCATTCTCGGCAGCCTGATCGCCGAAACCTCAAACGGCATTCTTCAAGTCAGCGGGCACTTTCGCAGTCAAGCCGTATTAAATTTGATTCAAGCTGTGGTCACCGCAGCGTTGATAATCCTGGCTGCGGTTCAAAAATCCGGCGTCCTGGCGGTGCTCTGGGCGTATCTGGCTGGCAAACTGATCATCGGTCTTGGTCCGGCTGTGCTGGCCTGGCGTCATTTACCCGGGTTGCTCGGTTCCGACTGGTTGCGCGTTCCATTCAAGCATCTCCCTCCGCTTCGCGAACTGCTGCGCTACGCCATTTCTACCAACTTTTCTGGCACCATCAATATGATTGCCCGGGACAGCGAGGTGATGTGGGTCGGTTTCTTCTTCACCTCGGTGGAGGCTGGCTATTTCAAAATGGCCTTATCCATTGTCAACCTGATGATTATGCCCATCACACCGTTCATCAGCACCACCTTCCCAGAAATCACCCGCAGCGTTGCGTCTCGCAGTTGGCAGCGTCTGCGCTCACTTCTGGGGCGCGTCAGTATCATCGCCGCCGGTTGGACGGCTGCCGTTGTGTTGGGTCTGCTGTTGATGGGGCGGCAGTTATTATTTGAACCCTTATTCACCCTTGCCGGGCATACCTTCCAGCTTTATACCGCTGATTACC
>JAGOFZ010000091.1 GCA_017996955.1 Longilinea sp. | reverse complement strand
CCAATCATCTGGTGCAGTTTGATGGGGGACTGCACGGGCTTCATGAAAACCAAGTTGACTACTTCGGGCACGTCAATGCCGGTATCGAGCATATCCACCGAAATGGCTATGCGCGGTTTAGAACGATGGGTAAATTCATCAACCCGTGTGCCGCGGTATTCCGATTTGTGGGTGATAACCGATACAAGGCCGACGTAGTGCGGGTACATCTCATTGAAGGTGGTTTCGAGGCGCAGGGCATGTTCTTGAGTGATGGCAAAGACGATGGTCTTGCCGGGCAGTCCGGAGGCATCTTTGAGGCAGACCTGCATGATTTCTTCCCACTGGCAGCGTTCTGTGTCTGGGACTGTGACCACGGACTCCAGTTCTGAACCTGAGTAATCAATTTCATCGGGATCAATGCCCTGTTCAATCAGGGCATTGCGATCTTCCTCGCTTAAGTCGATTCCATGAATTCCCTGCCGCTGAAAATGGGTCTGGGCGGCATACAATTCATAATCTACCAGATAGCCATCGGCAATGGCCTGCTCATAAGAATACAGGTAGGTGGGTTTGCCATCGTAGCAGCCAAAAGCATTAAAGGTGTTGCGGTCAACATACTGCGCAGGGGTGGCCGTCAGGCCGATCATGCGGGCATCAAAATACTCCAACACCTCGTTGAATTTATTGAAAATTGAGCGGTGGACCTCATCAAAGATAATCAGGTCAAAAAAGCTCGGCGTGAACTTATCAAAACAACTGCTCAGGGTTTGCAGCGTAACGGCATACAGGCGGTTGGTGGTATCCAGATTCCAGGAGTGCAGGCGGGTGCAGGGTTCGTGCGGGATATGCTTTTTGAAGCCCTTGTTGATGGCCTGTTCCACGAGGGCGTCACGGTCAGCCACAAATAGAATTTTGCGGGCCTGGTTCGCGCGCAGCAAGACATCAATCAGCCCCATTGCGGTGCGCGTCTTGCCGGTGCCGGTGGCCATGACCAGCAAAGCCCGGCGTTTGCCCTGCTCTAACGCCTCACTGATGCGCCGGATGGCCTCGTGCTGATAGGGGCGGTCCACAATCCGATTGTTGATGGGCATTTGTGCGGGTGGGGTGCCATGCTGGCGGATAAAGAGCAGGTTTTCCAAATCTGCCAGTGAGAAAAAGCCCGCCACCAGGTGCCGGGGGACACGATCCACTTCGAGGAAGTAGATTTCACTGCCGTTGGACAGGAAAACAAACGGAGTAAAGCTTTGATGTTTGGCAATTTCGCGGGCATAATAGATGCCCTGCGCCTCGGCCAGTTGGGGATCTTTGACGGTTCGTTTGGCCTCGACCACCGCCAACACTTCGCCATTTTCGCGGCACAGGCAATAATCGGTAACCCCGTCCCAGGGCTCGGTATCATACCCGGCAACCGGCATTTCCTGCTTGACCCGGCTGTGATCGCGGAGATACCAGCCGGCTTTTTCAAGGGCTGGATCAATTAATTGTCTGCGAGTTTGCGCTTCGTTGATGTTTTGCATCAGGGGTTCCCCAAATCCAAACAACAGTCAAAGACCTGGCAACCTGCCAGTCTTGGTTTGATAAGTGAATCTTATACCAGAATCTAAAAAAGCACAAACGATATGGGCCAAAATGGCGGGGGTTTTAATTCGCGTACTGCGATAATACCTCAAAAGGGTATTATCGCAATACGGATTAACAAACCGTCCCTGGGAAGATAGCTTCTCAGGGACGGATTTGGGACCATACCAGGTTCCCCTTCTTTCACCGGGTTGGAATATTTGAGGAGGGGGGATCAGCGCAGGATCAGCGGCAGGAAGATCTTGGCCTGAACCTGACCGCCATCGGGGGGTTCCACAGGCGGGGTATAAATAACTGGCAGGCCGTTCTGAGAAAGCGAGGCCGAGTTTTGAATGACCTGTCCGGCCGTACCATAATTGACACGGACATCAAACTGCAACTGGGTGGTTCCCGGCGCAATACTCAAACTGCTCCAGACCAGCGGATTGGCATCGGCATCGGCTTCGGGGGTGTCGGAGTCTGAGACGTAGGTGGTGTATTCGGGGATGGCATCGGTTACGGTGACGCCTGTGACTGTGATTGAATGCGGGTTATTGATGGTCAAGGTGTAGCGAATGATGTCACCTTCAAACAGAGGGGCTCCGTTAATATCTTCAGCAGTTTTGGTTAGCTGAAGTGGGCTGGGGGTTGGCGTGGGAGCCGGCGTAGGGGTGGCCGGAATCACCGAGGTAGGGGTCGGCGCAACGCCGCTGTATTCAAAAGCACCGCTGTCGGCCTGAGCGCCGCCGCTGTCATCGCCATCCACAGGGCGGGGTGCGCTGCGCTGGTCTGTTGCGGGATATTCTGCCGCTTCAGGCAGGCGGTCAATGGCAGGGCTACCGGTGAGCAGGGCAATTGTATGGGTGGGGCCGCCATTATCCTGCGGACCATTCGTATCCAGCAGAGGGTCCAAGACAGGTATGGTGGCATTGCAGCTGCTGCCGGGGTATTGCAGGTTACCGCCCTCATCGGGATACGAGCCATTGGACGCATAGCAGTTGCTGCCCTGAGTGGGATTGGCAAGGATGGTGTTAACGAGAGTCAGGGGCGGCGCCCATCCATTGCTGAAGTATAGGGCTGCGCCATTGGATGCTCCATTATGGTCAAAGGTGCAGTTGGTCACTGTGCCCCAACCCTCAAACGAGGCTAAAGCGCCACCAGAGTTGGCTGTATTGCCATAGAAGGTGCTGTTGGTTAGATACAGGCCACGTCCATACCAGATAGCACCACCCCAGTTGGCGTGGTTACCCTCAAAAAGGCTGTTTGAAATGGTAATTGCGCCAACAGAGTCGTTATGGGTATAGATTACCCCGCCCATGCTGGCCGTATTATTGATAAAAGTGCTGTCGGCAATGGTGATGGGCCCATAGCTGTTGATGACACCGCCGCTCTCGGCGGAGGAATTACCAGTGAATAGGCTGTGCGTGATGACAATGGCACGCCCGCCGCCGCTGCGAATGACACCGGCATCGTATGTAGTTGCATTACCCGTGAAAGTGCTGTTTTCAATCGTTAATGTACCTGTACCGCCAGCATCATGCAGCGCTGCGCCCTGGTAACCCAGGTTATTTACAAATTGACAACCACTTATCAAAATATCCATGTCAACAACATATTCCACTGTGCCGTAGCCAGAGCCAGTGGTTCCATTCGCTTCAAACAGGCTGTTGTTAATCGTCAGGCTGCCGGTACTCTGGTGAACCGCGTGTCCGCCGCCGGCCTGATTGCGGAGAAAGGTCGAGTTGTCAATCAGGACAACGGGAGCAGATGGCGTTGGAGTGTAAAGGCTTGTGGCGCGAATTGCGCCGCCGGCTGCACCTGAGGCGGTGTTATCCTCAAAGGCGCTGCCGAC
Source organism: Longilinea sp. (assembly GCA_017996955.1). Lineage (GTDB taxonomy): Bacteria > Chloroflexota > Anaerolineae > Anaerolineales > Anaerolineaceae > JAGOFZ01. The sequence continues at coordinate 3,379 of JAGOFZ010000091.1, read as the reverse complement.
CACGGTGAGGGTGCCGCCTTCAATGTTCACCGCGCTTAATGAATTGAAGGAAAAAACACTATCCCAAATTTCAACCGCGCTGCCATTGACGGACCGCACAGCACTGCCATACTGATGATAATAGGCATGGGTCAAAGTCAGGTCATGAATGGTCAGCGGCCCGTTGGTTTGAACTTCTACAATATGGTACAGGTCATTGCCATTGATGGCAAGCTGGTCTGCGCCTGGTCCCTGCAGAACCAGACCATCGGGGTCAGTGATGGGGGGCAGATTGGACAGTAAGGTGATCACCCCGGTTATTTCCGTCAGATAAACCACATCTGAACCCCGACCGGCGGGGCAATCAACCCAGATGGCGTTATCCTCATTGGCATTGATGATCGCCTCACGCAGAGTGCAGGCGCCATCATTGGCGGCGTTGTCATTCAGGCTGTTCACATGCAGCATGTTGGCGCGGGCGTATCCAAAGTTCAAAAGTGCAGCAGCCAGCGCCGCAAGAACAACAAAGACGAGCAGGCGGGATTTGCTTTTAAGCATGGGGGACTCCTTTTATTGAGGGCGTGGATTGATTGGTTTGCGCCAGCCAGCGGCGCAAAAATACAAGTAAGTTATCGGGAGAATCAAAGTATTGGGTTTGTCCGTCTGCAAAGGTAAAAACCTGCACCAGCCACTCTGCGTTTGCGGCTGCGGTTGGATCGTGCCAGACACGCAGCCAGAGAGCCGAATAGTTGGGGGCAGGATGTTCTTCCACAGATCCAAGATAACAAAAAGAGGCAGGGCCGGCGCATGTCTGGCGTCATGGTTCTGGCACGAGTTTTCCCCAGGAAATCATTATTTGGTCGTGACAGCCCGATTACTCAGTTATTTCAGCCCTGACCTGGAAGCCGCCCTCTGGGGTTAGGCCAGCCTGGAAACTACCCCCCAGGGCTTCAACGCGTTCTTTGAGGCCTGCCAGGCCCTGACCGCTGCCGGGGCCAGGTGAGGCTTTTTGAGAAGGCCCGTTGGTAATTGAGAGGCACAGGGTTGCCCCCATGCGCTCAAGGTGAACCTGGACAAAGGCAGCATTTGGGGCGTGTTTGCGAATATTGGTTAGCGCTTCCTGAGCTACACGGTAGAGGGGCAAAACCAATCTGGGAGAGATTGAGGTCAGTTCTCCGGCAGTTTCCCAGGTCACCGGGAGGCCGCAGGTTTCCTGGAAATTGGATACCAGCGCGCCAACCGCTTCAACCAGTGATAGGGATTCTAAACCTACTGGCTGAATAGCATGAACTGTCCGGCGGGTGTCGGCCAGGCCCTGACGCACTATCTCTTGAGCCTGAATGACGATGCGGCGGCGTTGCTCTTCCTGATCCATCGGGAGGCGTTTGAGCAGTTCAAGCTGGACATCGAGTGTCGTGAAGACATGCCCCAGGGTATCGTGAATCTCACGCGCCAGGCGGCTGCGCTCCTGAGCTTCGGTCAAAACCTCTACGCGGGCAGCATATTCTTGAAGGCGGCGGTGCTGCTCGGCCAGATCATTAAGCAAGCGCTGGTTCTGGCGGCGGGCTGAATCGGCTTCTGCCCAGGCATAGGTGAACGCACCAAAGAAGAAATATCCGCCAGTGAAGGGCAATACCTCATAAAGCCCGGCAGGGAATCCGAGCTTGAGAATAAAAATAAGGCCAGCCGCAGCCGTAAATAGTCCAATCCAAGCATAACAGGCCGGCGATGAGATCAGTGTGACAACCTGCGAGCTTAATACAAAGAACAAAATTGCAAAGGCCCAGTGTTTTTCGGGCAGCAGCAACATCAGGCCGGCGATCAGGATGGTTTGACCAATCAAGTAAGCATAGATTGTGTGGTGTGCGGCCCAACTTTCGGCAGGCATAGAAGGCGACAGGACAAATGCAACCGTGAACAAGACCAATAAAATCACGGCTGGCCAAAGCGGGGCGCCTGCTGGCAGGCTGCTGAATCCAAGCACGGCAACGCCGATGATGGTCAGGTAGGCCACCCAGTCGGTTGTGGTGGAACCAGAAACGGAGAGGCGAGAGGGCATTTCGCCTAATCCTCCAGCAGCAAGCCCCACTCCACCGCCAAGCGCACGGCATGAGCCCGGTCACGGGCATTCATTTTGCCCAAGATATGGCTGATGTGGTTTTTGACCGTGCCTTCAGAGAGGTGCAGTTGGGCGGCGATTTCGGTGTTGCAGCTGCCATGCGCCAGATGGTGCAGGATATCGCGTTCGCGGCGGGTTAAGCGTTCCTGGAGGAGTCCTTCATGCTCCGGCTCAGCCTGGACTGCGCGCCGGATGACCTTTTGAGTCACCGATGGGTCAAGCACAGACTCGCCCCTGGCTACCCGCCGGATGGCATTGGCCAGAGTATCGGGATCGGCCGTTTTGAGCAAATAGCCGGCTGCCCCGGCTTTCAGTGCTTCAAAAACATATTCATCGTCATCAAAGGTGGTCAGGACAATGACGCGCGTGTTGGGGCTGGTGGTCTGCAATGCACGCGTGAGTCCGATACCATTCATTCCAGGCATACGCACGTCCACTAATGCGACATCGGGATGCTCTTGTTCAGCCAACAACAGCGCTGTGTCAGCGTTGGGTGCAGTGCCGACCACGCTCAAATCGGGCACCATGCCCAGCAAGGCCGCCAACCCCTGGCGCAGTAGGCTCTGGTCGTCAACAAGGATGAGGGAGATTGGTGTGGGAGCGGCAACCATGCTTTAATTTTACACTATCCTATGCAGGGAGAGGGGGCCGGCAGCAGAGGGAATGCAGATGACAATGTGTATTTTCAGCGCTTGTGGCAAGAGACGTAACCCAGGCAAAATGATCAGCAGGTTGACCGATGCCAGCACCCGGTTGGTGTTGAATTTGCGACCCCATCTGTGTAAGAGATGTGCGCTACTCTATTGAAATCATGGTCTTTCATGCAGATTCCCTACGGCCCCCAGGCAGGGGCGCCGAATCCACTTGACAACCCCTCGTGCTTCACCGTCAGAACTCGGATTTCACCTGTGGAAAGATCCAATCGATAGATGTGGCTGTCATAACTTGAATATTGCGGAGATTGAAAAGCAAGATACGCGCCATCCAAAGACCAAGACAGGACACGATGCTTTTTTAGATCGGTGCCGATTGCCAGAACTTGAGGCATCAAATGGTAGAAATCAAAACTTGCAGGCTCATACAGCCAGCTTACTGCTTTTGTGGCTACATCAACAACTGCAACCCCACTCCATTCTTTGCTTTCATCATCTGAACGTTTAACAAATGCAATTCGGCTCCCATCCGGCGACCAGACAGGCGACCAACCATCCGTTGTGATTCGCTCCCGTTCACCACTGACCGTGTTGATCAGGTAAATGCCCGAAGATGCCATATACGGAC
>JAGOFZ010000090.1 GCA_017996955.1 Longilinea sp. | reverse complement strand
GTTGTGCATTGTCGTAGAGCATCTTCTCAAAATGCGGCACTAGCCAGCGCTCATCCGTGCTGTACCGGTGAAATCCACCCCCAATCAGGTCCATCAACCCGCCGCGCTGCATCGCCCGCAGCGCATCCACCGCCGCGTCCAGCGCCCGGGCATTGCCCCGCGCCGCCTGGCCCAGCAGAAATGCAATCGCCATCGGCTGTGGAAACTTGGGCGCCCGTCCCCAGCCGCCGTTTCGTCCATCCTGTGAATTGATCAGCGCCTCTGCCGCCGCGCTCAGGCTTTCGGGTTCAAGCACTCCGGACTGTGTGCCCCATTCAGCGTGTTCCCTCAAGTGTCGGGTCAGCCGCTTGGCGGCTTGCAGCAGGTTGGGGCGATCCTCTGTCCAGGCCTGCCAGATGCCCGTCAGCACTTCGCCAAACGCCGGCATCTGATACCGCCGCACCGGCGGGAAATAAGTGCCCCCGTAAAATGGCTCCAGTTCCGGGGTCAGAAACACACTCATTGGCCACCCGCCCTGCCCCGTCATCGCCACCACCGCATTCATGTAGATGCTGTCGAGGTCTGGGCGTTCCTCCCGGTCCACTTTGATGCAGATAAAATGTTCGTTCAGCAGTGCGGCGATGCCCTCATCCTCAAAGGACTCGTGTGCCATCACATGGCACCAGTGACAGGCTGCATACCCAATGCTCAAAAAGATGGGCTTGTCTTCCTGTCGGGCGCGCTGCAGCGCTGCCTCATCCCACGGCTCCCAGTTTACCGGGTTATCAGCGTGCTGCCGCAGATACGGCGAGGTCTCGTTGATTAATCGATTGGGCATGTTGCTACGTGCCAGGCTTGATTTCAATTAGCGTGTACTGCTTGCCTTGCAGCGCCCACATCACGGAAAAAATAACCTTCCTCAAACCATACTTTTTGCTCAACAGCCGGTCAACTTTGCCCATCAAGGCCTGATCGCCATTGATTTCGTGTGCCTTACCCGGGGCCCAGCCGCCGGTCAAATCACCATTGGCTTTGCACGGAGCAACCTTGACCTGCTGGTTATTCCGAATCCGCTTGACCTTACCCGAATCGGCAATTGTGCGCACATAAAGCACTTCGCCCTCTTGCACAAACCATACCGGCGTTTTCACACCGTTCCCATTTTTTCGGAAGGTTTCCAGGTTTAAAAACTTTGCTTCTTTGAGTTGATTGAATGGTTCCATCTTTTTTCCTTGTCCTCGTTAGCGTGAAAATTTACGCCGCAGCCACTTCTCAATTTCAACAATCAAGTAAGCTCCCAGGCTCACGGCTATAATATCGATCCACAGTATGAATGGAATGGGCGCGCTGCCGAAAATAGTGTTCATAAACGGCGCATACGTATAGAGCAGTTGGATTAAGATCATCAAGATGCTGCCGCCAATTGCCCAGGGGTTGGAGAAGAAGCCCAGCTGGAAGGGGGAAAGCGTCAGCGAGCGGGCATTGAACAGATAGAGCAGCTCTACAAAGATCACCACATTCACCGCCACCGTCCGGGCTTCTTCAATCGAAGCGCCGCGCGACAGTTCATATTCAAACAACCCAAATGCACCTGCCAGAATAAAAATACTCACCAGGATAATCCGCCAGATGACCATTTTGCTCAGCAGCGGGGCCTTGGGGTTCCGGGGTTTTCTTTCCATAATCCCCGGTTCTTTGGGTTCTAAAGAAAGCGCAATGCCCAATACCGCCGCTGTAATCATATTAATCCACAGAATTTGAATGGGCAGAATGGGCAGCGTGGCCCCGGTAATAATTGCTGCCAGCAGAACCAGCCCTTCACCCAGGTTGGTTGGCAGTGCCCACGAAATGAACTTGGTCAGGTTGTCAAAAACCCCACGCCCTTCTTCAATGGCTGCTTCAATCGTAGCAAAATTATCATCAGTCAGAACCATGTCGGCTGCTTCTTTTGAGACATCGGTGCCGGTAATGCCCATTGCCACCCCAATATTGGACTGCTTAAGCGCTGGGGCATCGTTAACCCCGTCGCCGGTCATCGCCACCACGTGACCACGCGCCTGCAGGGCCTCAACCAGCCGCAATTTTTGCTCCGGAGCAACTCGGGCAAACACATTCACCTGATCAACCCGTTCCATCAACTCGGCATCCGAAAGCCTCAGCAAATCGGCGCCGGTCAATACGGTGCTGCACCCATCTTTGCAAAGCCCAATTTGTTCTCCAATTGCTTTTGCCGTCAGTGCATGATCCCCGGTGATCATTTTCACTGTGATTCCGGCTCGCTGGCTGGCTTTGATGGCATCAATCACTTCCGAGCGGGGCGGATCAATCATGCCCTGCAGCCCCAGCAGCGTCAACCCGGTTATATCTTCAAAGGTGATCTGCTTTGCCCCCGGTTTTTCCAGCCGGGCAAAAGCCAGCACGCGCAAACCCCGCGCCGCCATCTGCTCCAATGCTGACCGGAAAACATCGCTGCCGCAGGTGATAACGTTTCCAGAAGCATCCATTGCACCGTTGCAGCGTTCTAACAATACTTCAGCCGCGCCTTTCACGTAAATCATTCCGTCCGCATGCAGTGTCGCCATATATTGGTGCTGCGAATCAAACGGAATCGAATCCAATCGGGCGGGATAATCCCCGGTTTCCAGGCTCAGGCCCGCTTTGCGGGCAGATACCAGCAGCGCCCCCTCAGTAGGGTCGCCTTGTATGGTCCAATAGCCATCGGTTTCAACCAGTTGGCTGTCGTTGCACAACACACCGGCTTTGAGCATTTCTTGCACAGCCGCATCTTCAGTCGCATTGCCCGAAATCGTCCCCTCCGGCTGATACCCAACCCCGCTGATTTCATACGTCCCTTTGGTGGTCTTCAGCTCCTGAACCGTCATCTGATTCTGCGTCAGCGTGCCGGTCTTGTCGGAGCAGATCACCGTGGTGGACCCCAGTGTCTCAACTGCTGGCAGGTTGCGGATGATGGCGCGGCGTTTCGCCATCCTCGAAACCCCAATTGCCAGGGTCACTGTTAATGCTGCCGGCAGTCCTTCCGGAATCGCCCCTACCGCCAGCGCAATGGCCCCCATCAAAGTATCCACCACCGGCTGCCCTCGCAGCACACCTACCCCAAACGTAACTGCCGATAATATGAGGATGGCAACCAGCAGCACCCGGCTGAATTGACTGATCTTGCGGGTGAGTGGCGTTTCCAACTCTACCGCGCTGGATATAAGCTGCGAAATCCGCCCAATTTCGCTGCCATCGCCGGTAGCCACCACCACGCCCGTTGCCGTGCCATATGTCACCAGCGTAGAAGCATAGGCCATATTCCGCCGCTCGGCCAGTACCGCTTCCGGTTCAATCAGCAGGTTGGCGTCTTTTTCCACCGGAACCGATTCGCCGGTCAGGGCGGCTTCGGTCACCTGTAGATCGCGGGATGTCACCAACCGCAAATCGGCTGGCACCCGTGCCCCGGCCTGCAGTTGAACAATATCACCCGGCACCAGCTCAACTGCCGAGAGGCGCACCACCTTGCCCCCGCGCACAACAGCCGCCTCAGTCGTCATGGTCTTTGCCAGCGCCGCAATGGCCTGCTCTGCCCGTGATTCTTGAATATACCCAATCACAGCATTGATCAGCACCACCCCAAAGATCACCAGGGCGTCGGTCAAATCCTTCAAAACGGCCGTCACCACACTGGCAATCACCAGGATAATCACCAGTGGATTGTTGAATTGCATCAGGAATCGCATCAAAGGGCTTTTCCCCTTTTTAGGCGTTAATGCATTCAGCCCAAAACGTTCCTGCCGGTGCTTGACCTCAAAGAGATCCAGCCCGCGCTCAATATTGCTGTCCAGCAGTTCAATCACTTCTTTTGGCGGCAAATGCTGCCAGTGCTTTCCCAGGAGTTTATTCATTTCAACATCCTTTTTGTTTTCCAGCCCCGATAGGCAAATAAGAACGGCAATCCCACCCACATGAATATCCCTGCCAGCCACCATAGGGGATCATGGGATAGCTTCACTGTAATTTCATCCACAACCTCAGTGGTTTTTTCGCTCACCGCAGCAAATGTATGGCGGTGCAGCCAGTGTGCGAAAGGCCCTCGGATCTGCCGATCGCTGAATCCCGTTTCTGTCACATTCTCAATCCGGGCAGTCCAGTGAATCGGCAGCGGCCCCATCCACATTGTAAAATCCATGATATCATTTTCGTTCAGGGTTGCCGGGGTGCTCCTCATTTTGATAAATACTGGCGGCGGTGTGATGGCAGCCATGCTTTCTGACCGGCTGTGAAAATCCCTCACCCGGCTCAGTGCAGCTTCAACCCGAAAACGATGTTCATAATTCATATCAAGATATCCTATCAAGAAATATACGCTTTTATGTTGCCTCCCGTCAAGTATTTCTGTCCGCTAACCCTCTACTAAACCATTCTGCCCGGCCCCTGTTAGGAACGCATGTCAAATCCTGCTGCCAACCGCCTCTACCAGATTTTACAGCGCTGGGGCCTGGCCCTTGTGCTCATGCTGGCAATCTTTCTTTTCTCCAACACACCCTCCACAGAAATCCCCAACCTCGGCGGCTGGGATCGGCTGGTCAAAAAGGGCGGCCACATGCTCGGCTATGCTCTGCTGGCGCTCACGCTGCTGCGTGGTCTCGGATCTGCTGGCTGGCGCAATATTCTGTTTGCGTTCATCGGCGCCGCGCTCTATGCCGCCAGTGACGAGCTTCATCAGTCTTTTGTCCCGGGGCGCCATGCTGCCTTGTTGGATGTGGCAATCGACTCGCTTGGCGCCGCCCTTGGCCTTTTGGCTGCCCGGCATCTTCCCGTCCTGCAGAAAATCATTCACCGTGGCCTATAAAATACCCGCCTATTGAAATTAATGACAATCGGTCGCTTTTGCGCTAAACTAAATTATCGCTTTTGTCATTTTCAGGAGACCGATTATGAAGCTCACCCTGCGCACCTATCAATCTGATGACGACTACTGGCGCATTCGCGATTTTTTGCGTCAGGTAATGGTCGCTAATCACCGCCGTGAATTTAGCTGGTCGGTTGCCCGCTGGGATTATTGGTGGTGGTTTGCCAATCCCGACCTGGAGAAAATCTCCCTGACCGAAAATGTATTTATCTGGGAAACTCCGGACGGGCAAATCGCCGCCGTCCTGAATCCCGAAGGCCGCGGGCAGGTCTTTTTGCAGCGCCACCCCGATTTTATCTCTCCCGACCTTGATGCCGTAATGATTGCCCTGGCTGAAGACCGCCTGACCGCACCGAACCAGGATGACCGCCGCCAGTTGCAAATCTTTGTCGATTCGCAAGACACCACCCTTCACCAAACCCTGACCCAGCGCGGCTTCCAACGTGTTGAGCGCCCTGGCGAACAAGAATATCAGCACCGCCGCTCGCTCGATCTGCCCCTGCCGCCGCCCATCAAGCTCCCCGATTACACAATCCGCCCGTTGGGTACTGGCCTGGAATTTCTAGAGCGTTGCTATGCTTCAGGCCTGGGCTTTCATGATGACGATATCCAGGTCGCCCGTGACAATCGCGATCACCCTGACTGGTATCGCCATATCCAATCAGCGCCGCTCTACCGCCGTGATCTGGACCTGGTTGTCATTGCTCCCGATGGGTCAGTGGCCTCTTTCTGCACCATCTGGTTTGACGATGTCTCTCGCACCGCCTACTTTGAACCGGTCGCAACCGTACCGGCTCACCGTCAGCGCGGCCTCGGCAAAGCGATGATGATCGAAGGGCTGCACTGCCTCAAGCAGATGGGCTGCAAGGTAGCCTTTGTGGGTGGCTATTCTCCCGGCGCCAATGCCCTCTACTTTTCCGTGATGGGCCCCGAATACGATGTTTCTGAACCCTGGGAGAAAACCATCTAAACACTGCCCTCGCTTTTTCTCTCCCGGTTTGGTAACATTCTGTCGTAGCACAGATGGCTAAAATGGTTAGGAGGCGCTGAATGATCCCAATCCGCGATTCAATTCCCACCCGCCGGGTTCCAATTGTCAACTATGCCTTGATTGGCGCAAACCTGCTGGTGTTTCTTTTGATGTGGTTGGCCGGACCAGAACAAGAGCGGTTGGTCTATCAATTTGCCCTCATCCCGGCCAGTTTTTCCAACGGCATTGATCTGGGGGATATTACCGATATTTTCACCAGTATGTTCATGCACGCTGGCCTTGCCCACATTGCCGGCAACATGCTGTACTTATGGATTTTTGGTGATAATGTTGAAGATCGTCTGGGCAGTTTCAAATACCTGCTCTTTTATCTGGCGGGTGGTTTGGCCGCCTCCCTCACCCACCTGCTCTTTAATCCAAACTCCCAGATCCCAACCGTGGGCGCCAGCGGTGCCATTGCTGCCGTTCTGGGCGCCTATTTGGTCATGTATCCCCAAAGCCGGATCGCCACCTTCATCCCCCTGGGCTTCTTTATGCGGCTTGCCATGGTCCCCGCTTCGGTGGTACTGGGGTTCTGGTTCATCCTGCAGCTATTCAATGGCTTTCTATCCATCGGCGCTGCCGATGTCGGCGGCGTGGCTTTCTGGGCGCATATTGGCGGTTTTGTAGCCGGGGTTGTGCTGGCTAAATTAATGCCCGCCCCACGCCCTTCTGCCAGCGTCATCACCTGGTAAGTTTAGCCTGTTAGACCGGATAGCGTAGCTCAGGCCCCATCTGCGGGTTAACCCTTCCAGATGAGAATTCACTCATCTCATTTTGATTTGGGGTATACTGTCTCCATTCTGCTCGATCGATTATTCATTATTCAAACTGTGAGGAAAACATGGTCGAAATTC
>JAGOFZ010000089.1:2677-6834 GCA_017996955.1 Longilinea sp. | reverse complement strand
TCTCAGCCGCCGGAGAAAGGGTTAGCTGATTGAAGGATGCCTCCAGATAGTAATCTGAAACGCTGTTTGAGGCCCCAAACATGCTGGCAGCAAAACTGTCAGCAGTATAGGTGCTGGCACGGTTTGAGAAGGAGGCCAGCAGTACCAGGGTGGGCTGGGTGCCGATGTTGTGTGAATTTGGCTCGACCTGCAAGGGCAAATTAAGCGATTCGGGATAGGATACTTCGGGGCGCAGATGTAAAGCCGATGCAGGTGGTTCAGTCAGGCCGACAACCAGGCGCTCGTTATCGGTCAGGGCCGGCACCAGGGCGCCGCCATCCACAGCCGCATAAACCCACCAGCCATCTGCAGCTTGCATGATGGTGTAACCATCCAGGGTTTCCATGCCATTGGACCATTCGTCCCCCCACTGGCGCGCCGTAAAGGTTGAGCCATCAGGTTGAGTGAGTGTAATATCAATTGGAGCAGCCGGAGCCGCGGCAGCCAGAGTAACCATTGTGGCGGCCGCAACCAGGGCAACCAGTAAAGCAATTAACCAGCGAATTTTCATCAGTGATCTCCTTAAGGTTTTTGAGCAAAAGTCTCAATGTAATCATCGGCAAGCGCAACCGTCAGGGTCTGGGTTTCGACATTATAGTCGCCCCGGGCGGTCAGGTAATCGCCGACGTTAATGACCCCGGCATAGAAGGTCAGTCGGGGGGAAGGTTGATCCGCGGCAGCCGGGGAAGGCGGCAGGGTGGTGTAGGTGACATTGATTTCTTCGCCGCTGTCCAGGCGGACCTGATAAACAAAAGTGTGCGGGCCGCCCATCAAGCCCGGAGGGGACTGGTCGCCGCCGCTCAACACTACGCCGCCAATGATTTGAATACCCGCCGACAGGGGCGCCACCGTTGGCAGACTTTGCCGATCACCGGCAGCGGGATCTGGCGTGGCGGCAGGTGCGCAGGCCGACAGCGTCAGAAGCAAAATTGACGCCAGTAAAAAGATTTTTGGGGATTTCATAAAACTCCTTTGGAAAAACAAGACAGGCTATTTGATTATAACGAGCGCCGATTCGTTTGACAATCCGGAACAAATCTGTGACAAATTTCGTCTTATTTTCAAATTTGAAATCGAGGCTATAATTGAGTGTAACCATGAATAAGCCCTTCACTTATCCTCTTTCACGACCCGGTGCGCTGGAACAGGCCGCCATTGCCCTGCTGGGTGGGTTTTTGCTGGCTGCTGCCGGTGCGCTGATTGCTTTTGTTGGGTTTCAGGCACTGTATATTGGGCGGATTTTCCCCGGTGTGAGCGTTGCCGGTGTGAACGTAGGCGGGCTGACGCCGCAAGCCGCGGCGGATAAGCTGCTGACCGAGGTAACCTACCCGCAAACCGGGCAAATCCTTTTCCAGGACGCAGCGGCGCAGCATTCGTGGCTGGCAACCCCCATGCAGTTGGGGCTGTTTCTGGATGCTGATGCCAGTGCGCAGGCGGCTTTCCGGGTCGGGCGCACGGGAGATTTATGGCAGCGATTGGATGAGCAGTGGCAGGCCCGGCAGGGGGGCAGGGCGGCATCACCGGCGCTGATTTTTGACCAGCGCCTGGCCACGCAGTTTTTGAACAGCATTGGCCAGGAAGTGGACCGTCCGGTCATTGAGGCCAGCCTGGGGGTGCAGGGCACCGAGGTAATGGTCAATGCGGGGCAGCCCGGACGGGCAGTGGATATTTCTGCCACGCTGGAAGCCCTGAGCCTGCAATTACAAAGCCTGCAAAGCGGCGTGGTGCCGGTGGTGGTAGCCGAGACGCAGCCCGTCATTCTGGATGCCAGCGCCCAGGCAGAAATTGCCCGCACCATGCTGAGCCAGAACCTGACCATCCAACTGCCTGGTGGCGAGACGGATGCCGGGCCCTGGGTTTTTGAGCCGGCCACTCTGGCCGAAATGCTGACAATTGAGCGGGTGGAAACCGAGACGGGAGCCCAGTATCAGGTGGCGCTGGACAGCGAAGCGCTGATTACCTTCCTGGCGAATATTCAGACGGCGGTTGCCCGCAGCCCGGAGAACGCCCGGTTTATCTTCAACGACGACACCCGGCTGCTGGAAGTGATTCAGCCGGCGGTGATTGGCCGCAGCCTGATGGTCGATGAGAGTCTGGCAGCCATCCAACAGCAAACCACAGCCGGGCAGCACACGGTTGAATTGATGATTGATTACATCAACCCGACGATTACCAACGAAACCACCGGCGCAGAACTGGGGATTACCGAGCTGGTCAGTTCGCAGACCAGCTATTTCCGGGGTTCCAGCCGGGACCGGGTGAACAATATCCAGATTGCCTCGGCGCAGTTCCACGGGCTGCTGATTCCCCCCGGCGCCACCTTCTCCATGGCTGAGGCGCTGGGCGATGTCAGCCTGGACAACGGCTACGCCGAAGCGATGATCATCGTTGGCGGGCGCACCGTGAAAGGCGTGGGCGGGGGTGTTTGCCAGGTGAGCACCACCCTGTTCCGCACGGCGTTCATGGGGGGCTACCCCATTGCGGAGCGGCACGCCCATGCTTACCGGGTGTATTACTACGAGCAAAACTCGGGCGGCTATAATGATGCGCTGGCCGGGCTGGATGCCACCGTGTTTGTGCCGCTGGTTGACTTCCGCTTCACCAACGATACCCCCTACTGGCTGCTGATGGAGACGTACGTCAACCCCTCCAATTACAGCCTGACCTGGAAGTTCTACTCCACCAGCGACGGGCGCAGTGTGGAATGGCATACCACCGGGCCGACCAATATTGTCGAACCGCCCGAGCCCAAATACATCGAAAACCCGGAGTTGAGCGAGGGGCAGATCAAACAGGTGGACTGGGAAGCCGAAGGGGCCGATATTTCGGTCACGCGCATTGTCTGGCGCAACGGTGAAATTTACTTCCAGGACAGCGTGTACACGCACTATCAGCCCTGGCAGGCGGTGTATGAGTACGGCCCGGGGACGGAGATCCCCACGCCAGAGCCCACGCCCGAAGAATAACGGGGCTAATCGGGGGTTGGCCAGCCGGCCTGCCCGCATAACGGAACAAAGGCAACCGGCAGAATGTCTTCGCTGACAAAGCCAGCGGGCGTATTTTGCCAGAGCTGGAGTACCTGATTGAAACGCGGGCCCACCGGCAGCACCAGCCGTCCGCCCGGCGCCAATTGATCCAGCAAGGCGGGGGGAACCGCCGGTGCGGCAGCCGTGACAAGGATGCCCGCATAGGGTGCGGCAGCCGGCCAGCCCAGCGAGCCGTCACCAATTTGGACCTGGACATTGACGCAGCCAAGCTCAGCCAGAATCTGCCGGGCCTGCTCGGCCAGGGTCACATGACGCTCAACGGTGTAAACCCGGGCTGCCAGGCGGCTCAAAATGGCGGCCTGATACCCGGAGCCGGTACCAACTTCCAGTACGGTCTCGCTGCCATCCAACTGGAGCAAGTCGGTCATCAGCGCCACAATGTAAGGCTGTGAGATGGTCTGCCCCAGGCCTATGGGCAGGGGGCCATCGGCATAGGCATATTCCTGCGACTCGGGCGGGATGAAGCGATGGCGGGGGACCTGGCGCAGGACGGTCAGCAGGCGCGGGGATTCGATGCCCCGCCGAATAATCTGCTGCTGTACCATACGTTCACGTGCGGCCGAAAAGTCGTCCATGCCTTAATTGTAGCAAGCCAGAGCGCGGAATCAATAGGGTTAAAGACGCGCGATTGCTAACACCCCAACAGGGTAACGAATTTTCAGGCTGATTTCTGGCTGTCTGCCAGGAGGCGGTGGGCAATCTGGCGGTCAATTTTGCCCATGGGGAAATCCGGCAGTTCGGCAGGCAGCGCCCAGCACAGTTCACTGGCGACCTGCGGCTGCGGCTCTCCGGTGACCAGAGTGCAGGCGAAAGCGTGCAGCACCACTTTGAAATGAGTGTAGGCGTGCCGGTAAACCCCCAGTTCTGCGCCAACGGCAATCTCAACAGCCAGTTCTTCGGCGATTTCGCGGCGCAGGCCTTCGGGCAGGGTCTCACCCGGCTCCAGCTTGCCGCCAGGGAATTCCCACAGGCCGCCCAGCAGGCCGCGGGAGGGGCGGCGGGCAATCAGCACACGATCTGCGCGCCAGATGACGGCGGCAGTAACCGTCCAAAGCGGTACGGGCGGGCGGG
>JAGOFZ010000089.1:0-2577 GCA_017996955.1 Longilinea sp. | reverse complement strand
AGCTTGCCGCCAGGGAATTCCCACAGGCCGCCCAGCAGGCCGCGGGAGGGGCGGCGGGCAATCAGCACACGATCTGCGCGCCAGATGACGGCGGCAGTAACCGTCCAAAGCGGTACGGGCGGGCGGGAAGACATCACCGGGCGCTCGGCTTGCAGACCCAGGGCTGCGGCCTGGCATAAGGCCTGCAGCGGGCAAACCAGGCAGGCCGGTGCGCGGGGGGTACAAATCTGCGAACCGAGGTCCATGAGGGCCTGGTTATAATCGCCGGCGCGGCCGGGGGGTAAATGCTGCTGGGCCAGTGCCCAGAGCTGCCGTTCGCCCTCGGGGGAGCGTGCAGGCAGAGTCACGTTAAATATCCGGGCCAGCACCCGGCGGATATTGCCATCCAGGGCGGCTTCGTTCTGACCGAAAGCCATCGAGGCAATGGCAGCGGCGGTATAGCGACCCACGCCCGGCAAAAGCGCCAGATCGGCAGCGGTGCGGGGCATTTGCCCACCAGCTTCCCAGACCTGTCGGGCGGCGCGCCACAGATTGCGCGCCCGGCTGTAATAGCCCAGACCTTCCCAGAGCGCCAGAACCTCCTGTTCGCTGGCGGCAGCCAGCGCTTCCAGGGTGGGGAAGCGCGCCATCCAGCGCTCAAAATAGGGGCTGACCGTGTCCACCTGGGTTTGCTGCAGCATGATCTCAGAGACCCAGACCGCATAAGGGTCTGGATGGCCGCGCCAGGGCAGAGTCCTGGCGTTCACGGCGTACCAGGCCAGCAGTTTTTCGGCCAGTTCAGCGCTCAAAGCAGCCTAAAATTGAAACCCGTTGCGGGCGTTGACCAGCTTGGCTGAGTAATTGAGGACGTAATCTTGCAGTTGGTTGTGCAGATTGACCCACTCGGTTGAGCGCATGACCTGCCGGGCTTTGGAAAGCGTAGGCAGCACAACCCCCACCATAATCTGCGGTTGTGAGCCGTAAACGGTAGCCCAGGCATCGCTCAACTCAAAGCCCAGCCGCTGCACACCGGGGATGAAGTTACTGGTCACAAACTCAAAATATTCCTGTTCGTGATCGGGGGAAATATCCCAGCTCATAATCAGTTTTACCGGCATGGCCATACTCCGCTTACACGTTCTGATTTTGATTCTGATATTCCAGGACAATCACCTGGGTTTCATCTGGCAGTGCGCTGAGGCTGGTGACCTTGTAGGATGGCTGCGGCTGCACACTGCTCAGGCCCATCTCTTTGAGAAATTTGCTCAGGGGTTCCATCTGGGCGGTGGTTTCGGGGATGTGGTAGTGCATGGGGATGACGATGTTGGGCTCCAGCAGGCTGATCATCTCGGCGGCTTTGGCCGCGGTGAGGCTGCCGCCCCCGCCCACCGGCACCAGGGCCACATGCACGGGGCCCAGGGCTTCAACTTCGGTTTGGGAAGGTACCCGGTTCAGATCCCCCAGGTGGACCACCGTGATGCCGTTGTAATCGAGCAGATAAAGGGTGTTGCGCGGCTCGTCTTCGGTCTTTTTGGTATGGCCGTTGGTCTGAATGCCAGTGATGAAGACACCGCCGATTTCAAACTCGCCGGGGCCGGTAATCTGGTAGGGGTCGCCTTTGACCGCCGAGAGGCAGTTGTGCCCAGGGGAGGCATGGCTGACCGTGACCACATCGGCCTTGAGCTTGAGGGGAGCATAGCCCACCTGCTTGGAATCATAGGGGTCGGTGACCACTGTCGCCAGACTGCGCTCAGTGAGCCGAAAACACGAGTGACCATACCAGGTAATTTCCATACAGCCTCCATCCAAAATAGCCCGTTTGCGGGGCGCAACGTTCTGATTATACACCAGAGCAGGGCAGGAAGGAAAAGCGCGCCCAAAAACGATGAAATGCTTGACGCGCGTTGGCAGCAGTGATAGACTCGGCGGGCAGCAATGGGAAGCAAAATACCAGACTGAGTCTTGCGCTTGGCGGGCTGCTCTGGTATAATCTACCCCGCTGTGTATTTCAGGAAGCAATTTAACAATTTTGCGCCGACGTAGCTCAATCGGCAGAGCAACCGCCTTGTAAGTGGTAGGTTATGGGTTCGATTCCCATCGTCGGCTCAGTTGTCGGTTGGCGAGCAAGGCGGCTCTGCAGAGAAGCTTGCTGGCGAGCCGACAACGCTCGGTCAAATGGACGGTTACCCAAGTGGCCAACGGGGACTGACTGTAAATCAGTTGGGCGACGCCCTTCGGAGGTTCGAATCCTTCACCGTCCACTGGTCGTTTGACCAACTCGCCTTTACCACGGCGAGTCCGTCTGGCAGAACGGCACGCCCTCATAGCTCAGATGGTAGAGCACGCCCTTGGTAAGGGCGGGGTCATGGGTTCAAATCCCATTGAGGGCTCTCAATGCCGGAAAGCGTGTCAGCTTCCTGTAAGCTGCAAGACCTCGAAAGAGGAAAACACCTGTTCAAGGAGAAGGAATTATGGCGAAGCAGAAGTTTGATCGATCGAAGCCGCACCTGAACGTGGGAACGATGGGTCACATTGACCACGGGAAGACGACGTTGACGGCAGCGATCACGAAATATTGTGCGTTCACAGGGTCGGCGG
>JAGOFZ010000088.1 GCA_017996955.1 Longilinea sp. | reverse complement strand
TGCGCTACGCCCGCACCCTGTCAGATGACATCACCGCAGTGCATGTCTCTATTGATCCAATTGAATCTGAAAAAATCAAGGACAAATGGGAAACCTGGGGCAATGGTGTTCGTTTGGTGATTCTGGAATCCCCTTATCGCCTGCTGATTGAACCCATGCTGGAGTATATTGAAGAGCTGCAGCAGCACCGCCAACCCAATGAATTGATTACAATTGTTGTGCCGCAGTTCGTTTCTAAACAAATTTTCGCCAGTGTCTTGCACACACACACCGCTGACACTCTGCGAAACGTGCTGTTGAACCGTGAAGGCATCGTCATTACCGAAGTGCCCTATCAGGTTGAATGATGGGCAAGGAGAAAAAGAGAATGAAAATACTCGTTGTTGGCAGTGGGCGAATGGGCGCTGAGCTGGCTTACCGCCTCTATCGCCAGGGACATGAAGTTTGCGTGGTAGATGGTTTCCACGAATCCTTCCAGTACCTGCCGGCCGATTTTCAAGGCCGGGTCTATGAAGGTGAAGTCATTAACCAGGAAGTGCTGCACCGCGCCGGCATTGAACACTGCGATGCGCTTGCTGCCGTCACCAATTCAGATGCCCTCAACCTGGTGGTTGCCACCATTGCCCGTAATCATTACCGCGTGCCGCATGTTTTGGCCCGCAATTATGACCCGATTTTTGCCGAGTTGTACGATACCTTCGGCATTCAATTCATCAGCGCCACCACCTGGGGCGCCCAGCGCCTGGAAGAAATGATCTACCACGGCGAAGTGCGCTCAATCTTCTCGGCAGGTAATGGCGAGGTGGATATTTATGAATTAAAAGTCCCGGAGCGTTGGTGCGCCCGCCCGTTGCAAGAACTGGTACCCGCAGAACTTGTGGTCGCTTCCCTCACCCGGAATGGCGAAGCCATGATCCCCGCACCCGATACCATGCTTGAAACTGGCGACCTGCTGCATGTCGCTGCCACACTCAGCGGCCTCGAAGCGCTGAGCGCCCGCCTGGAAGGCAAGAAGGAGGCGTAATTATGTATGTCGTTATTGCTGGTGGTGGTCGAACCGGTTCGCATTTAGCCCGGCTGTTACTCAGCCAGGATCACGAAGTCCATCTGATTGAAGATCGCAAGGATGTTCTCACGATGAACCATCGGGAACTCCCGACCGAATCAATCCATGAGGGTAACCCCATGAGCCCGGCAGTCCTGGAGCAGGCTGGCATCCGCCGCGCCGATGTGCTGGCTGCTTGCACAACCCACGATGAACTGAACCTGGTATTGTGTTATGTGGCTCGAGCCCGCTACGGCATTGCCCGCACCATTGCCCGCGTCAACAACCCACGCGATGCCTGGTTGTTTGACCAGAAGTTCCACGTTGACGTCGCCCTCAACCAGGCCGAAATCATGGCGAACATGATTCAAGAAGAAATGTCCCTCGGCGACATGATGACCCTCTTGCGGCTCCGCCGCGGCAACTATGCCCTCGTTGAAGAGAAAATCCCCGAAAACGCCCCCGCCGTTGGGCAGGCGATCAAAGACATGCACCTCCCCGAAAAATGCGTCATCGCCGCCATCATCCGCTCGGGTGAGGTCATTGCCCCGCGCGGGCAGACTGTTTTCCAGGTTGGCGATGAGGTCCTGGTCTTCACCGATGCCGACAGTATCCATGACCTGGCTGAATTGTTCTCGGATTCGCAGGATAACCCGTCCATCGTTTGACCGTATCACAATGCTGCGGTATAATTGCCGCTCGTTATCACGTAACCAGAAAGTGAAAGGATAAAGATGTCAACCAAGCGTACATATCAACCCAAGATCCGCCGCCGCGTGCGCGTGCACGGCTTCCGGTCTCGCATGGCCACTGCCGATGGCCGCGAGGTTTTGAAGCGCCGCCGCGCCAAGGGCCGCCACAAGCTCGTCGTGAGCATGAACAATCACGTCAAGCAAAGTCGGTGGTAGAATACACCCTCGCCCTTGGATGAAACGGTTTGATCTGCAGGCTGGGCATACAGCCTGACCGTTATGGACAGGGATATGGGTGAAGCGATCTTTTCGTCTGACACGATTTACCGACTTTCAGCGGGTGCGGCGGTCTGGCAAGACCTACGCTCACCCGCTTGTCGTGTTAATAGTTGCTCCGGGGGAATCGTCAGCGGTGCAAGTCGGGGTGGCAGCCGGTCGTGTGACCGGGAACGCGGTCGAGCGCAATCGCGCCAAACGCCGCATCAGAGCCTGTATGGACGGGCTGCTTCCCAGACTGACACCTGGTTGGGATCTGATCCTGCTGGCGCGTAAACCCATTCACGGCGCAACTTTTGATCAGCTTCAAACTGCCCTGCAAACACTGTTAGGCCGCGCTGGCTTGCTGCTACAAGATCCGCCTCCCGGTGAACCTTCCTAAAGACTACCCCAATGAACCGCGCCTGCGAGACCTGCCTTTCCGGTGGGTTAATTTGCCGCGCATCCCGCTGCTGGCGCTCATTCGGGCTTACCAGGCGGTCATCTCCCCCGCAATGCCAGTGGATACCTGCCGTTTCTATCCCAGTTGTTCACACTACGGCTACCAGGCCATTTATAAATACGGCGCCCTCAAAGGCGGCTGGATGGCCTTCACCCGTGTGCTGCGCTGCAACCCGTGGAATCCGGGCGGCTACGACCCCGTCCCCTGATCAACGAATGGAAACTCTATGAAAAAATCTCGCTATTTGATTCTCGTCTTGTTTGTTTTGGCTGCGGCGCTGCTCTCAGCCTGCACCGGCGCCATGACGGCTTCATCCTGGCCCGGCATAACGCCTCAGGATGACACCATCTACGTCGCCAATTCCAGTTTTGTTTACGCTCTCCGTCCAGCCGATGGCGGCGAGATCTGGCGCTTCCCCGAAAAAGCCGAAGGCCAGAAGATGTTTTATGCTGCTCCCGTCCTGGCCGATGGTCAATTGATTGTTGGCGATTACCAGCATACGCTCTACAGCCTGAATCCTGCCACCGGCCGGGAAAACTGGCGGTTTGAAGACGCCACCAACCGCTACATCGCCAGCCCCCTGGTGGTGGATGGCCTCATCCTCGCGCCTAATGCCGATCACGTCCTCTATGCTTTGGATATGGATGGCAAGCTGGTCTGGTCTTATGAAACCGGTCAGCCGCTCTGGGCGTCTCCGGTCAGCGATGGCAGCCACATCTACCTTGCTGGCATGGATCACAACATCTACGCCCTGGATGCGCAGACCGGCGAACTGGTCTGGCAAAAAGACCTCGGCGCTGCAATGTTGTACACCCCCACCTTGAGTGAGGATGGTCATCTCTACGTCAGCACGCTCAAAAACACCATCGTGGTGCTGGACGCAAACGGTACGGTAGCCTGGGAGTGGCAGGGTGATGCCGCGGTCTGGGCTCAACCCGCCCTGCGTGATGGCCGCCTCTACTTTGGCGATCAACTGGGTGTCCTCTACTGTGTAGATGCCGAAAAAGGTTCGGTCATTTGGACCATTGATGCCGGCGGCGAAGACGATATTGCCGCTTTTGGCACCCCGCTGCTGCTTGAAAACGTCGCCGTCTTCTCCATGGAAAACGGAGATGTCATTGGCGTCAGCTACGAAGGCGCCAAACAGTGGACCCGCAGCATCACTGGTACACTGTATGCCGGGCCCGTGCTGGCTGGTGACCGCTTCCTGGTTGGTGTAAACAAAGGCGAAAGCCTCATTGTGACCTTTGACTTGAATGGCAACGAAAGCTGGTCATTCAAGCTTGATAGCAAGAAGAAATAAAGGATGCCGTTATGTGGGACGCCTTAATTGTCACCCCGTTCATTAATGCTCTACTCTTCATTTACAATCTGGTTGGTCAAAACTTTGGTATCGCGATTATCCTCTTTACCATCCTGATCCGCCTGATTACGCACCCCTTGATGGCCAGCCAGATCAAAGGCTCCAAGTCAATGCAGGCGCTGCAAAGCGACCCGGAATATAAAGAGATGATGGAGAAATACAAAGGCGACCGTGAAAAACTGGCCGCCGAGCAGATGCGCATCTACAAGGAAAAGAACATCAAACCTTTTGCCTCGTGCCTGCCCACGCTCATTCAGCTCCCCATTATCATTGGCCTCTACCAGGCCATTATCGCCGCCCTGGCCAGCACCCCGGTTGAACTCATCAACCTGACCCGCCACATTTACCCTGCGCTGCTCAAAGTTGAAGCGCTCATTCCGTTGAACGCCCGCTTCCTCTGGATGGACCTTGGCCAGCCCGAACGCCTTAACCTGCCTTTCCTCTCGTTCGGCATCCCTGTCCTGGCGATTGTGGTGGTGGTGACCACCTTCCTCCAATCCAAGTTGATTACCCCGCCATCTTCCAACCCCAACGATCAGGGCGCCCAGATGGCCAAAATGATGAACTGGTACATGCCCATCTTCATGGGCTACCTGGCCTGGACCCTGGCCTCCGGCCTCTCGCTCTACTTTGTCATCTCAAACTTGATTGGTATCGGTCAGTACGCCCTGCTGGGCAGTCTCAACTGGTCCAATCTTTTGCCAAAATCCAAACGTCCTGCGCCAGCGGCTGCTGTGGCTGGCCCAACCAAAAAGTCTGATTCTGTTGTTCAGCTCGCAACATCGTCTCGCTCAGAACCGCAGAAAAAAGCAGATGATTCATCCACCAACCGCGGCAACAAGCAAATTCGCCCGCCCCGCAAGAAGAATCGCTCATAATCAGGGAGGTTGAACATGACTACCGAAAAAACGACCCTTGAAGTTATTGCTTCCACTGTTGAAGAAGCCACCGCCAAAGGCTTGGCGCAGCTCGGGCTGCCCGCCTCCTCAGTTGATATTGAAGTGCTGGACGCTGGCAGCCGGGGCCTCTTTGGCCTGGGGGGCCGCCAGGCCCGCATCCGCCTGGTCTTGAAAGATATTACCGCACCTGCCCCGGCCGCGTCCCGGCCGGAACCTGTGGTTGTGGCGGCTACGCCTGTTGAAACCACCCCCAAACCCAACCACGCCGCCGAACCCACCGAAACCATGGACCCGGCCTCGGCTGAATCAGCCCGCCAGGTGGTCTCTGAACTGCTGGAGAAAATGAAAGTCCAGGCGCAGGTCACTGCCCATTGGACCCCGCCCCAGGACGAGAAAGACCGCGCCATGGTTGTGGTTGAAGTCCAGGGCCAGGACCTGAGCATCCTGATTGGTCGCCAGTCCGAAACCCTCAACGCTCTTCAGTACATCACCAGCCTGATCGTCAGCAAAGAGGTTGGTCACTGGGTGCCGCTGCTGATCGACATCCAGGGCTACCGCTCCCGCCGCGAGCGCCAGCTTCGCCAGCTTGCCCGCCGTATGGCCGAACAGGTCATTCAATATGGCCGCCGCCAGGTGCTCGAGCCCATGCCCGCCAGCGAGCGACGCATCATCCACCTGGAACTGCGCGATCATCCCCAGGTGACAACCGAAAGCGAAGGCGAAGAGCCCACCCGCAAGGTTGTGATTCTGCCTAAAAAACAGTAAGATAATCTAAATCGCCAGATTTTCCGGCGCTGATGGCCGCCCGCAATGAAGCGCAACCCATTGCGGGCCGCCCTGCTTAATTGCCGATTGTGTAAGGAGAGATAAGATGCGTGCAGTAGATATCATCATCAAAAAACGAGATCGGGCCGAATTGACCGGCGACGAAATTGATTTCTTCATTGATGGGCTGACCCACGGCTCAATCCCCGATTATCAGGCCTCGGCCTGGGCGATGGCTGTCTTGTTGAATGGCATGACCGAGCGCGAAACCACCGACCTGACCCTGGCGATGGCCCACTCCGGCGAAACCCTGGACCTCACCGGCGTGGTACCGATTGCCGTGGATAAACACTCCACTGGCGGCGTCGGCGATAAAACCACCCTGGTCGTTGAACCCATCGTTGCTTCCTGCGGCCTGCCAGTTGGCAAAATGTCGGGCCGTGGCCTGGGCTTCAGCGGCGGCACCCTCGACAAAATGGAATCCATCCCCGGCTACCGCACCAACCTTACCCGTGAAGAATTTTTACATCAACTCAAGCAGATTGGCCTGGTGCTCACCGGTCAAAGCGGCGACCTGGCCCCTGCTGACGGCAAGCTCTACGCCCTGCGTGATGTGACCGGCACCGTCCCTTCCATTCCCTTGATCGCCTCCTCCATCATGAGCAAGAAAATCGCTGCCGGCGCCCAGGCCATTGTCCTGGATGTCAAAGTTGGTGTTGGCGCCTTCATGGAAACCCTGGAAGATGCCCGCCGCCTGGCTGCGTTGATGGTTGCCATTGGGCGCCTGAGCGGCCGCAAGACCGTGGCCCTCCTTTCCGACATGAATCAACCCCTCGGTGAAGCGGTTGGCAATGCCCTCGAAGTTCGCGAGGCGATTGATACGCTGCATGGCAGCGGTCCTGCTGACTTCCGCGAACATTGTCTGATTGTCGCCAGCCATATGCTCAACCTGGGGCAAAAGGCCCCCAATCTACAGTTTGCCCGTCAGATGGCCGAAGAAGCTCTGGAATCCGGACAGGCCTGGACCCTGTTCCGCCAGTTGGTCCATGCACAAGGCGGTGATCTGGCTTATGTTGATGATCCCGAACGCCTGCCGCGCGCGGCTCTGGTCGAAACCGTTTCTGCTGCACGGGCTGGCTATCTGTCCGGCATCAATGCCCGTGAGGTTGGCAAGACCAGCGTTGAACTTGGCGCTGGGCGCGCCCGCAAAGAAGACCCCATCGAACATTCGGTGGGTATCGTCATCCACCACAAAGTGGGTGACCGGGTTGAAAAAGGCCAGCCGCTCTTTACCATTCACGCCAATGACCCGGCCAAACTCAAGAAAGCCCGCGCTCGCCTGCTTGCTGCGCATCAATGGAGCGACAGCCCCTGCGACCCCTTGCCGCTGTTTTAC
>JAGOFZ010000087.1 GCA_017996955.1 Longilinea sp. | reverse complement strand
CACACTGTCTTGTTCTGGCTGCTCCCAGGGCTGCAAATACTGCGCCGCCAGCACGCCCTCTTGCACCATCTTCAAATATTCCTGGCTGACCGCAGCCTTCTCTTCCGCCAGCATTGGCGCTGTCACCCGGCGAAACTTTTCGATGGATTCAATCAAGCGGCTCGTGATGGCCGCAGCATCGTAATTGATGTGAAATCCAAAGCCTGGCTGCGACAGCAGCTCGCCAAACAACTGTGCGATAAAGATATCCAACGCCTCAATCTGTCGTTCTCTCGCCGCTTGCAGCCAGCTTCGCAGCCGTTCATAGCGTTCTCCAATGGTGTAGGTGATACGCTGCTGCTTGTCCATTCTGATCTTGTCAAACGCTGCCAGCGGCGCTTCGGGCTGCTTGGGCAGATACAGTATCTGCGCCATCAAATCTGCCCGCACCAGGTCCAGCCCTTCAATCGCCTGCAGCAGTGCGTTGCGCACATCAAATTTGGAGACCGCCAGTCCCCATTCCGGGCGCGCCAGCATCGCCAGGGTCAGCAGGCAGGCTGTGGCGGGCTCTTCACGCAAACTGCGTGAGGGCCGATGAGACCGCGCTGGAATCCCCCGGGCTTGCAGTCCATTCATAATTGAAAACCGCAGGGCGTCGCTCAGGTATGCCGACAAAATTACAATCTCGCCCGGTGCAATCTCCTGTTCCTGCACCAGCCCGGCAACCTCTGCGCAGACGGTGTCCACCATCTCCGGGTAAAACCGGTGATGCTCCAACCGAAATGCCAGCCGCGTTTCGGTCGGCGGCTCTGCTGGCTGTCGCATCAGGCAGGTTCCCAGGTGGTCAGCCAGTGCAGCCATTGGCGGCGGCGTAATCCAGCTCTCAACCAGTTCGGCAGTTTCGGCACATTCGTCTTGCAGCCGCAGTGCCGATTCCGGGTCCGCCCCCAGGAACGCTCGATACCCCCCGCCGTCGTCATAAATCACCAGCGCCGAATCAAACGCTGGCAGCCACTGTTGAATAACATCATGCACCACCGGCACATCTTCTTCGGCATTGTCATAAATCAAATGCCGGTAGGTGCGGGTCATATATTCCCGGCACATAAACGCTGGCCAGATCCGCCGGACAAACACTTCCATTTGAAGTGAAAAGTCCAGCAGGTTATTATCCAGGCAGAACTGCCGGAAGCGGTTGGCGCATTCCTGTGCCTGATCATACACATTCAATTGCCCCGGGTCGCCAAGCCACGCCGCCCGCAATCGTTCTCCAAATGAGCGATAATCCAGCCCTGTGACGGCGGTCTTATTCAGGTTATCCACAATCTGGCTGTACAATCGGTTGCGGTCAATCGTAATGCTTTCGAAATAACCCTCATCAATCAGAGGCCGCACCAGCCGCGCCATATAGTACTGCGAAGTCTCCAGCGTCAAGAAGGTCGGCCCCTGTTCCGGGTGGGCAAACCCCGCCTCGCGCGCAATCAGGGGCCAGAAGAGACCAATCATCCGTTGTGCCAGACCGCCCAGCGTCACCACCGTCACCTGTCCCCCCGGCGGTAGGCTCGGCTCTCGCAGCGCCTCTGTGTAAGCCAGTCCCAGCGTTCGCTGTGGCACCAGCACCAGAATCCGCTCGGCTGGCACCCGCCAGTTGAGCAGTGCCAACGTCCGGTTGATCCCAATGGTCGTTTTGCCTGTCCCGGCTGGCCCACGCAGGAAGAGCTTGTGATCCAGCGGGCGGTGGGTGAGGGCGTTTTGTTCAGGCGTCAGTTTCATCGTCATTACTGTATCATAAACCCCCATTTAGCACAATTCTGAGCAGTGTAACATCCTCAATCGGTACATGATATAATCTGCGCGACGTATTCCAGCGCATAAGCTGTGTGGATGCACGGCTGATTCAAACGAGGCAAACATGCGAAAACCGCTCCTCATTTTAGCATTTTTGACAGTCGTGGTGCTGCTTTCTGCCTGCATCGAGCAGAAAAGCCCGGCTGTCCAGGCTGTTGAGGCCTACCAGACTGCCTTTGCCAGCAAAGATGCCGACTCCCTGGCCCAGCTCTCCTGCGCAGACTGGGAAGCCCAGGCCCTGCTTGAAATGGACTCCTTTCAGGCTGTTGGCACCGTGCTGGATTCGGTCACCTGCACCGAAGCCGGTACAGAAGGGGATGCGGTTCTGGTCACCTGTGAAGGCAGCATCAGCTTGACCTACGGCGAAGAGAAGCGCAGCTTTGACCTTTCAGGGCGCACCTTCACCGTCATTCAAGAAGGCGCCGATTGGCTTGTCTGCGGAGCCCAGCCGTGAAAAAGGTGCTGCGCTGGCTCTTTAATCGCGAGACGCTTTGGGCGCTGCTGCTCTGCCTGATCATTATCGCTGTGGTCATTTTCACCACCGATAGTTCCCCTCTTTGGATTTACCAGGGCTTCTAAATGACCCTGACCAACATTCTCATCTTTGCGGCACTCATCCTGGCCTACCGCCTCATCCTGCGGGAACGCTGGCGCGGCTGGCTCCTGTTTGGCGTCAGCGTCATCGCCGTCTACTGGCTCCAGCCCGCCCTGCCCATCCGGGGCCTGGACTTTTGGCTGCCTACTGCCACCCTGGCGCTGGTTGTCTTTGGCTGGGCAGCCACCGCGCCTCAGGAAGATCGCCGCACCCGCGAAAATTGGGTCACTGCGGTTGCCCTCCTTGCCCTGGTCTTGTTGATCGCGACCACGCGCTACCTCAGCCTGACGGGCCTCCTCACCCCGTCCCGCCCACCGCAGACCGTTTCAGTGCTTGTCGTCCTGGCGATCATTGCCCTCATTGGCTGGCTGCTGGTGCGTTTCACCCGCCCCGCTTCTGCCGGGCTTACGGCTTTTATCGTAGTCATTATCCTGGTCTTTTTGGCCCTCAAAATTCCTCAGGTCACACAGCCCCTCAGCGCCCTGTTCCGCTCCCTGGCGGGGCAGTCGGTGGAGCGCGCCAGCGCCATTGATATTCGTTGGCTGGGATTCTCCTATGTCGCCTTCCGCCTCATCGCCACCCTGCGAGATCGTCAGACGGGGCGTCTGCCTTCCATCACCCTGCGTGAATATATCACCTATCTCATTTTCTTCCCCGCTCTGACCGCCGGACCCATTGACCGCCCCGAGCGCTTTCTCAAAGACCTGCGCGGCAGTCATCCACCGTCCGCCTCTGAATTTCTGATTGGTGGTCAGCGTCTGGCTGTTGGCCTGTTCAAGAAATTTGTGGTTGCCGATGCCCTGGCGCTCCTGGCGCTTTCATCTGCCAATGCCGACAAAATCCAGACCGCTGGCTGGCTCTGGGTTGCCGTGGCGGCCTACTCGCTGCTCATTTATTTCGATTTCTCGGGCTATACCGATATTGCCATTGGTCTGGCGCGCTGGCTGGGCATCGCCCTGCCTGAGAACTTTAACCATCCCTACCTCAAGCCCAACCTTACCCAATTCTGGAACAACTGGCACATGACGCTCACCCAGTGGTTCCGGGCGTACTTCTTCAATCCGCTCACCCGGGCGCTGCGCAGCGCCCCCCGCCCGGTGAGTGTGGTCTGGGTGATTTTGATTACCCAGGTCAGCACCTTTTTGCTCATCGGCCTCTGGCATGGCGGCACGCCCAATTTCCTGCTCTGGGGACTCTGGCACGGCCTGGGTCAGTTTATCCAGAACCGTTACAGTGATTTCATGAAACCCCGCATTACCGGGTTGGATAATCGCCCAACCCTCAAGCGCATATTGAGCATTGCTGGCACAGCGCTCACATTCATCTACGTCACGTTAGGCTGGGTTTGGTTTGCCCTGCCCACCACCGGGCAGGCGCTTCAGGTCTTTGCCCGGCTTTTCGGCAGTTAACAGCATCCAGAGTATAATATCTGGCTTGATGCTTGATTATTGAGGAGATTGTATGAACGCCAAAAATTCAGCCCGTTGGTCTTTGCTGTGTGGGTTGGTTCTGGTTTCCTTGTTGTTCTCTGCCTGCAATAGTTGGGGCGCGGCCGGCCATGCCACGCAGACGGCCGTCAGCCTCACTCAGACGGAGACTGCCCGCCCAACCAATACCCCCACATCTACTGCCACGCCCACCCAGACGCCGACCCCCACCGCTACCCCTACCGCTACGCCGACGCCCACCCCCACGCCGGTGGTTTACGGCCCCACCGGTTTCCCCGATAACGTCAACCCACTGACCGGTCTGGTGGTGTCTGACCCCGAGCTGCTCAACCGCCGCCCCATGTTTATCAAGGTGGCTAACTTCCCCCGCACAGGTCGCCCACATGCTGGTCTATCCTATGCTGACCTCGTTTTTGAATATTACATTGGCGAAGGCGCCAATCGCTTTGCCGCGGTCTATTATGGTCAGGACTGCCCCCAGGTTGGTCCCATGCGCTCAGGTCGTCTGGTAGATGCCCAGCTTGCCCCCATGTACCAGGGCACTCTGGCCTACGTCAGCGCCTGGGATTGGGTTCGCACCAAGCTGGACCAAACCATGCAGTGGCGCGGCATGTTGGAAGGTCCCAATACGTGTCCGGCCATTTGCCGTCTCCCACCCGGCGACGTGACCAGTGTATTTGCCGATACCGCGGCTCTTGAAGAGGCTTTTGCCAAGCGCAATGTCCAGATCGAAGACCCCGTTTTGGATGGAATGTACTTCAACGAAGCCGTTCCCGCCAATGGCATCCCTGGCGAAAAATTGCGTGTAGAGTTTTACATCAAAAACATTGGCGAATGGGTCTATGACCCCGTCAGCGGCAAATATCTGCGCTGGATTGAGACCGTGGATGTTGTCACCGGCGAAGTCAACGGCATGATCCCCCTGGTGGACCGCCTCACCGATGAGCAGTTGGGTTTCTCAAACGTTGTCTTGATCTTTGCCACATACACCACCTATTCGCCCACCATCCACGACATGACCATTTTGGATAATCGGGATGGTATGCGCGCCGTGCTGTTCCGCGATGGTCAGGCCTTTGAGACCGTCTGGAAATCCGTGGGCTATGACAAGCCCATCCAGTTCTTTACCCCCGAAGGTGACCCCATGGCCTTCAAGCCGGGCAATACCTGGTTTGTCATCATGGGCCGCAACTCGCCCTACACCGAAACTGAGCCAGGCAAATGGCTGGTTCAGCTTTCCCTGCGCTAGTCTGGAGCTGTTGATGAAAACGAAAATTCTGTATCTTGCTTTTGTTTTGAGCCTTGTCCTGGCTGCTTGCACCAGCAATGCCAGCCCTGCCGCCACCGCGGTCGAGCAGTATCTTACGGCCCTGGTTGGTAAGCAGTCCGATACGCTCTCTACCCTGGTCTGCGCCGACTGGGAATCCCAGGCCCTCATGGAAATGGATTCGTTTGGTGCTGTCGCTCCAGAACTCAAAGATGCGGCCTGCCAAGAATCCGGCACTGAAGGCGATCTCACCCTGGTCACCTGCACAGGTCAAATTGTGACTACCTATAATGACGAAAAATCAGAGCTGGATTTGAGTGACTGGACTTACGAAGTCATTCAACAGAACGGCGTCTGGCTGGTTTGCGGATATCGCTAAAGATGGATGTCCGTTTCCTGCGCAACGTCCTCATCAAAGCCGCAGTCCTCTTTCTGCTGCTTAATATTGCTTTTACGGCGTGCTATCCGTTGGATGGTCTGGGGCGGGTCTCTATCTATAACAGCCTCGCCCGCGGCCGTGAGCGCCTGCCTTTTGGTGAAAACCCACAGGAAACCTACACCTTCAGCCTTTACAACCTTGAGGCCATGCTTCAATCCCTCGCTTTGGATGGTCTTCCCAAACCCGTCAATGAATTCCGCGTCCTGGTCTTAGGCGATTCGTCCATCTGGGGCACCCTCCTGCAGCCCGTCGAAACACTTGCCGGTCAGCTCAACGCCGCCAACCTGACCACCTGTGATGGCCGTATCATCCGCGCCTATAACCTCGGCTATCCTACCCTGTCGTTAACCAAAGACATCATGATCCTTGAGGAAGCCATGCGCTACCAGCCCGATCTGATCATCTGGTCGGTGACTTTGCAGGCTTTTCCCAAAGATATTCAGTTGGCCTCGCCGCTGGTGCAGAACAATCCCTACCGTGTCCGCCCGTTGAAAGAACAGTATGACCTGGACCTGCCGGTTGAAACCCTGTCCGAGCCCAACTTCTGGCAGCGCACACTGATTGGTCAGCGCCGTTCACTGGCCGATTGGCTGCGCCTGCAGCTTTATGCCCCCATGTGGAGCGCCACCGGCATCGACCAGCTCTACCCCGCCGACTATGAACCCGCCCAGCGCGACCTTGACCCTGATGAAACCTTTAATAACGGGTCTGGCCCCGAACTGGGCTTTGAGCAGCTTTCTTTTGATGTACTTTCAGCCGGCTTTGAGATTGCCGGTGAAACCCCGGTCTTGCTGGTCAATGAGCCCATCCTCATCAGCGCCGGTCAAAACAGTGATCTTCGCTACAACTTCTACTACCCGCGCTGGGCCTACGATTCCTACCGCGCCATGCTGGGTGAAACCGCCGGTTTGAATGCCTGGCCTTATCTGGACCTCTGGGACCTGGTTCCTGAATCTCAGTTCACCAACAGCGCCATTCATCTCACCCCACAGGGCGTTTCCATGATGACCGAGTCCGTCGGCGATGCCCTCAACCGGATGAGCTGTGGCCAATTGGCTCAGCCTCCGGCGCCAACCCCCACTCCAACCGCCACCCCGTTACCGGCCACAGCCACACCTGTGGCGGTGCTTTCACCCACCCCAACCCCCACACCTACCCGGCCAGTCTATACCGACTGGCGCGATTACCCCATTTTGCCCACCGTCAGCGATACCGCCCGCGAGATCTACCAGCGCGGCCTTGCCCTGGGCAACAATCCTGCTGCTTTCTCAAAGGTTGGCGACTGTGAAACCGGCAGCGACTGGTTCCTGCGCACCTTTGATGTCCA
>JAGOFZ010000086.1 GCA_017996955.1 Longilinea sp. | reverse complement strand
TGGGTACAAAACCCGCGTTGCCGCCGGCGGTTTGGATGCCAGCATTGAAATCAGCGAGCCGCTGGTATTGGACGAATTGCTGAATGCGTTTTCTGCCCATAAAGAATCTTCGGCCAGGCGGCTCAAGAATGGGGTTGTTTCCAGTTCATATCCATACAAAGACATATGATCCGCAGACAACCCATCCGAACCAATGATGAGTATATTGGGCCGCTGACCAGTAGTGCCTGTTTTTATTGCCGTTGCAGAGCTGGTATTCGATAAGCTCAATCCACCTGTCACCAGTGCTGCCACAATCACTAAACCTGCTGAAATCACCCAAAGCCCTCGCGGCTTGCGGGCATTCAAGCGCCGTACCCACTTCCCCACCTGGCGGTAACTCAGGTACAGCAAGCCCACAAACAAAATTGCATACAATCCGCGCAGCAGGCGCTCGCTGGTCACAATTCCAAAATTCAGCACAGTATAGGTGAAGTTATCAATCATCAACAGCAGCAGCCCCGCCAGGGTGAAGGCAGGTATTCCCGCACCGGCATGGAACAGAACCACGTCCAGCCGCCAGACCTTCAAACGGCTGATGAGCCACAGGATCCCCAATAACAGCAGGCCCGCTCCGGTGATCAAGCCGCTGGCGGATAAGAGAATAACCAGTTTATGCCCAAAAACCATTGTGTCCATAAATGACGGCTTGGTTACCATAAACAGCCATTCCATGAACCCAAATCCAAACCCGGTAAGAATCGCAATTTCCACCAGGAGCCCCCAGCCTTTTGGTGACGGCTCGATTTTCAGGCCGTTAACTTTTGCCTTGATGAATAAAATCAGAAAGCTGAGGCTCTTATGGATCAGGCTCCCTGTCTTTGATTGTCTTGCCTGCTGCATCGCCTGCTCCCGCGCGGATGTGATTTCCGGGCAAGTCAGGCTTAATCTGACTTTTGCCGGAGTTGCCGTATTATAGCATCACTCGGGCGCGCCACTCCTGGATTGCCTGCGTATGCACGGGGTAGTGTTTATAAGAATCCCACCCCAGCCGCCGCCTGAAACGAGTCTCCGTCTTGAAATGCGCTTCAGGCACGCTGTCCAGGTATGCCAGCAGCCGGTGATGGGTTTCGTCCAGCTTCCGCAATACCTCGGGCAGCGGCAGTTCACGCCACTGCTGCGTCATCAGCGCATTGAAAGCATCGATCCCGCCGTAAGTCGCCGAATATCGCGGCGGCTGCTTACCCGCCAGGATATCCGGCAGGTGCTTGAGCGATTCTTCTTCCCACCAGCTCACATGCGCCAGAATATCCTTAACTGCCCACTCCCCGGTGACACCCGGCAGAGTCATTTGCACCTCGGTTAATCCGGCATAAGCGGCTTCAAGATCCTGCCAGCCCTGGTTGATTTTATCCATGATCTGCTGTTTTTTCACCGCACCATCCTCCAATCAGACCTGGCTGTGCTCTGCTGTTTTCTGGCGAATATACGCCTGCACAATCTCATCCAGGATAGACAGCGGCAGACTGCCGTTCTTCAAGATCACATCATGGAATTCTCGCAGGTCGAATGCCGCCCCCAGGGCTTTCTGCGTGCGCTCTCGCAGCTCCAAGATTTTAATCATTCCAATCTTATAAGCGCAGGCCTGTCCCGGCATCACAATATAACGTTCAATCTCGCTGATCACGCTCTCTTGTTCCTGCGCGGCATGGGCGCTCATGTATTCAATCGCCTGTTCCCGTGTCCAGCGTTTGTAGTGGATCCCCGTATCCACTACCAGCCGCACTGCCCGAAACAGCTCAGAATCCAGGCAGCCCAACTCGCTGTAGGGATCGTCCCGATACATACCAATTTCGCGCGCCAGTTTCTCGGCATACAGCGCCCAGCCTTCAGCATATGCGGTAAAGGGCAGCATTCTGCGGAAGATGGGAACACTCTTCAATTCTTGAGCAATGGAAATCTGAAAATGATGTCCTGGAATCCCTTCGTGATAGGAAAGGGTCTTCATACCAAACTTGTGTATCTCATTCATATCGCGCAAGTTGGCAAAGAAAATCCCCGGCCGCCCACCACCCAGCGCGCCCATTTGATAATAAGCGCCAGCCGATGTCTTTTCTCGAAATTCCGGCACGCGCTCCACTTTCAGGATGGCTTTAGGCCGCACCGCAAAATAGGGGTCCAGCGCGGCATTCATCTCATCCAGTATGTGCTGATATTCACCCAGGCAGGCTGCCCGCCCCTCATCTGTGTTGGCATAGAGAAAACGCTCTTCTTTACCCAGTTCATTCAGTTTTCGGGTAGGGTTTTCAACGTTTGCATATCCCAGCCGCTCAAAGATGGCCCGCATCTCAGCCTCAATCCGCTCAACCTCGCGCAACCCGATTTCGTGCACCTCTGCCGGGGTATAGTTTGTAGTGGTATTGCTGCGTAGGCAGTACGCATAATAAGCATCACCATCGGGCAGCTTCCATACACCATCATCCTCGGTGGCTTTTTGTTCCAATGCTGTAAAGTAATCAATAAATTTTTGGTAAGCTGGATACACCGTGTTTTCTATCGCAGCGGCTGCCTCAGTGAGAATCTGCTGCTGATCTGCCACCTTCACGTTTTTCAGCTTGTCCAGCTTCTCGGCAAACACCGTGTAAAGTGGATTCTCGCGGGCAGGTGCGCCAATAAAAGCTATCATCTCATCTAAAACCCGGCGGATTACAAAGCGCGGCGGAATGCAGCCTTTGGCTTCCCGGATTCGCAACCCTTCCAACACCTGGTCAAACTTAACGCCAAATCGATTCAGCCGCCGCACATAATTCCTGGCTTCCAGCTTGCTGATGACCGGGTGAATCGTCATCATAAAGTTGGGCATTTCAGATTGAATCCCAAACATTTGATTGACTGGATAATCGTGGTAGCGAAAACGCTCGCCCTCGACAATATCGTCCAGAAATGCCGCCATCACGTCAGCCGAGATCTGAACCCCGCGCGGCATCCTTTGACGGTTGTAGCTGCGCAGTATTCCCAGGTCGCGCCGCACGAATCGATACGTCTTATCCTGAAATGCTTCTGAAGCATCTGAAAGCCTGGCATTATGCCCGTGCAGCCCAAACTTTTCCAAAAATCCCAACATGGTCAGCAACTCGGGCCCCTTGAACACAAACTTGGCAAATGTGCGCAGGAACAATCCCCGCACCGACCACGGCTTGCCCCAGATCAGGCTTGCCAGCCACCCCGCCAGGACCAGCAGAACGATAACCACTCCGGCAATCCAAATAGTGCTGCCCATGAAGAACTCCTTCAGTCAGGTATTGTATATATTGAATTGTACAGCAAAACATCCAAAATCAGTTTGCTGAAAGCCGTTGATTGAACTATGCCCTATCTTTGCGGAATTGTGTCTGATACAGGCTGGCATAAAGCCCATTCTGAGCTAGCAGACTGGTATGATTGCCGCTTTCAACAATCCTGCCCCGGTCAATCACCAGAATCAAATCAGCCGCCAGAATGGTGCTTAACCGGTGCGCAATCACAATGCTGGTGCGCTGCGCCATCACTTTGCCCAGCGCATCTTGTATCAGGGCTTCCGATTCGCTGTCCAGGCTGCTGGTGGCTTCATCCAGAACAAGAATCTTGGGATCTTTTAGAATCACCCGCGCCAGCGCTATGCGCTGCTTTTCGCCGCCGCTCAAGCGGTATCCGCGCTCGCCAACAATGGTGTCATACCCATCAGGCAAATCTTGAATAAACGGATGGATGTTGGCAACCCGGCAGGCGGCTTCCAATTCTTCCTGGCTGGCATTCAAGCGAGCATACTGCAAATTGGTTCGAATGGTGTCGTGGAACAGATAAGTTTCCTGCGTCACCATCCCAATCTGAGCTGAAAGCGATTCCAGCGTGATGTCTCGCAAATCATGCCCATCAATTCGGATGATCCCTGTGCTGGGGTCATATAATCGGGGGATGAGATAGGTCAGGGTGGTTTTACCCGCACCGCTGGGGCCCACCAGTGCAACCAGCTGGCCGGGTTGAACCCGGAAACTGACTTCTTCCAGTGCCGTGCTGCGAGCCTGGCTGTGACGTTCCGGCTCTTCGCCCTCGTCATCATTGGGCTTGGCTCCCGAAAGCACCGCCGTCACGTTATCCATGCTGCCATACCGGTGCACATCGCTCAGCAGCTTCTCGTCGCCGCTTTCATATTGGAACGAAACCTGGTCAAAAATAATTTCGCCGCGCACATCTCGCAGTGCCACCGCATCAGCCTTTTCTGGAATGTCCACCGGCAGGTCAATTACTTCAAACACGCGTTCAAAGCTGACCATTGAGGTTGCAAATTCCACTGGCGCATTGGATAAGCCCTGCAGCGCGCCGTACAGACTGCCCAGGTAAGACCCAAAGGCCACAATTGTGCCAATCGTAAAGGCACCCTGGATGACGAAATATCCGCCCAGCCCATACACCAGCGCCGACCCCACTGCGCTGATCAGGCCAATAATTGCCATAAATACAGACCCAATCAATGCCCGCTGCACGCCCAGGTCGCGCACCTGTGCCGCGCGTTGCCCAAACCGATCCACTTCCAGTTGCTTGCGCCCAAACAGCTTGACCAGCAGCGCACCGCCAATGTTGAGTGTCTCATTCATCATCGCATTCATCTGCGCGTTGGCTTCCATCTGTTTGCGCGCCATATCTCGTAGCCGGTTGCCTAAAAGCCGCGCCGCCAGAATAAACAACGGCAGAATCACCACACTGATCAGGGTTAATCGCCACTCCAGGGTTAGCATCACGGTCAAGACCGCTACAGCCTGAACTATTTGCGTGATGATTCCCACAATCGTGCTGCTGATGGCATTTTGAGCCCCCACCACATCGTTGTTCAGGCGGCTCATCAGCTCGCCCACCTTGGTATTGGTGAAAAACCGCAGTGACATCCGCTGCAGGTTGGCATACAGCGCCATGCGCAAATCGTAGATCACGCCTTCGCCCACGCGCACATTCAGCCGCCGTTGAACCACATTGATGACCCCATTCACCGCTGGAATAAGCAGCAGCGCCAGCGCCAGCCAGATTAACCGGCGCACATCCCCCGCCGGGATTGTCTTGTCAATCAAGTCTCGTAGTATCAACGGCGTCAGCAGCATCAAGCCCGTATGGGCCAAAATAAGCAGCAACATGCCAATAAGTGCCCACCGATAAGGGCGGGCATACTTCAAAACCCGTTTGAGCAGCCCCCAGGTAATTTGAGGTTTATCATCGGGCGAATTGATCAGCCCTCGCCAGCCCCCATGAAATCCCATTGTGCACCTCTTGAATGATGATCTTGGAAGTATTATCCCACACTTTGCGGCGGTTTCCTCCCCAATCTCAACCCGTCAGGCGCTCTTATGTAAGCTATCTCTCAACCCGGGTTCACAACCCATACAGGTCTGGTCGCCGGTCCTCAAATAGATGATTTTGCCGTGTTATCCACTTATTATCCGCCTCGCTCGGGTCAATGGCCGCGCCAACCACCCCCATAAAATCCGCCCCGGCTTGCGCCAGCAGGGTTCCATTCGGCGCCGTGACCTGTGAGAGCCCTGAAAAATGCAGTTCGCGGTCTTGCCCGCAGCGATTAGCTGTGGCAGTGAAAACCCGATTCTCTATCGAGCGTGTGACCATCGCCGCCTGGCAGTAAGGGAGCACCAGATTTGCTGGATGCAGAATCACTTGTGCTCCGCGCAGCGCCAGCGAGCGCGCCATTTCGGGAAAAACCCAGTCAAAACAGATCATCACCCCCAGCCGGTATCCTCGGAAGTCAAACACGGGTGCCGGCGCGTCGCCCGGCTTGAACCACTCGCTTTCGCGGGCAAAGAGGTGCAGCTTGCGGTACACCGCCAGCAAACGCCCCTCTGCGTAAACCACAGCCGAATTATAGAGTGTCTCGCCAGCGCGCTCGCATAATCCACTGACCACCAGCCGCCCCGCCCCGGACCAATCCTGCAGCAGCTCGCAAAGCGGCCCGCCGTCAACCGCTTCCGCGCTGGCAGCGGCTTCTTCCCGGCTGCCAAACGTGTACCCCGAGTTAGCCAGCTCGGGCAGCACCAGAATATCCGTGCCATCCGCATCTGCTTCTGCCAGCCGGGCTCGGATTACCCCCAGGTTGGCTTCAAGCTGCGTCACCTGAAAACTGGCCTGCCCAACAGATAGCTTAAGCACCTTGTCCGCCTCCGCAAATTACAATGCTGCTAAGAATGCGTCAATAGGCTGAAAAGCTTTTTCTGCTTGAGGGTCCAGCGTGATACCATGCCCGGGGCCTTCGATCCACACCGGGGTCACTCTGGCCGCGGTTAACCCGGCCTGAATACTTTCCAGGCTGTTCTTGGGGATTAGCTCGTCTTGTTTAGACTGGATCAACAGTACCGGAGCTTTCACCCTGCCCAAATTTTCACGCATGGCCTTCATCAGCAGTGTAGTCTGGCGGTTAATTTTAGCCGGGAACTGCGCATAAGCCGGATAACCGGCCTCGCGCCGCCAGCCCCACTCCGGGTGGGGCTGCACATTTCTTTTCCTGATGGTCGGCTGAATCAACGTCAAAAGCCGATTCACCACTTTCTCCGATGCTGTGGGTACCCAGAACGGTGTTGAGAGCGCAATGACAGCCTCGACCGGCAAATAAGCCGCTGCCGTCAGGCTAAGTATTCCCCCCATAGACTGCCCAATCAAGACCACCCGCTGACAGCTCCCCTGAAGTATATGGAAGGCATCCTCAATATTCGCCAGCCAGTCGGTCCAGCGGACATCTTTCAGATCCCTGGGCGTGGTCCCGTGCCCCGCAAAACGCAGCCCCAGCGTGGTATAGCCCTTCTCGGTTAGAAAGGCATCCAGCGGCAGCATCTCCTCAGGTGAACAGCTAAAACCGTGCATCAGAATGCAGCCTGTAGCGCCGCCGGGGTGTAAGAACGAATT
>JAGOFZ010000085.1 GCA_017996955.1 Longilinea sp. | reverse complement strand
ACCTCCAGCCCATTGATGATGCCAGAAAGGGCCTCCTGGCGGGTGCTCAGAAAATCCTGCAACCCGCAGCCAAAGGCTGGCGTCAGCAGCTCCCGGGCATAATTGGGCGAAACCGCCACAATGTGATCCGCCGTCAGCAGCGCCAGCGGCAGTGGGAACAGGCGCGCCCAATGCGGCAGACGCTCATCTTGCGCCGGAGGTATGCCATAGGCGGTCAGCACAGGCTCGGCGCCCGTGCCCATAAAAGGCAGGTTGTGAATGGAAATAATCGAGCGTGTCTCTGCAAAGAACGGATCACTTGCCCGGCGCAAGGCCAGCGCATAGACCGCGGTGGCGGTATGCCAGTCATTGGCGTGTAAAATATCCGGCTTCCAGTTCAGCTTTTTCACCACCTCCAGCGCTGCCAGCGAGAAGAACACATATTTCTCGCCATCTTCCCGCGAATTCTGGGTGTTATACACCGGCGCGTTAGGTGGGATGGGCGCTCCTTCAATTAAATAGACCGTCACCCCCTGCACTTTGGTCTCAAATGCCCGTCCGGCAATCTCACCCGTGGCGTGTGGCACCGTGAAAGAGGCCACCAGTTGTATCTCTGGCAGTTTTTGGGTGATGGCTGAATGGAATGGCAGCGCCAGCCGGATATCCGGCTGGCGTCCATCCAGGTCGGCTGGCAACAGCGCTTGCAGCGCCCGCGGCAGCGACCCGGCCACATCGCCCAGTCCACCCACCTTCACCAGCGGGTCAGCTTCTGAAGCGATAAACAATACACGCAGTGGGGTGGGGTTTGCTTTCATCGGATCATGTCCAGATAATCTTCACTGGTCGCTTCCTCAGTGGTAGCGCCCAGCAGTTCAATCAACTCAACCGCCAGCCGTGATTTATCTTTGGCATCCTGCCGGCTCCAGGTTCGGCTCTTGATTTCAAGATAGTAACCCAGTGCTGGTCGCTGCACCTGATCAATATTAATGAAGAACTCAATCCCTTCATACTGCACAAGGAAACGCAGCCGGTCTTTCTCAATTTCCATTTCCATGGCTGGCTTGAAGTATTCTCGATAGAATCGTGCGGTCTGCGCCGCAGGTGCCAGGAAGCGGCTGCGTGAGAGCAGCACTTTCTGCGAGTACTGCGCTTCGCGCGCCGGGCCAATATGCGTCAGCCGCGAGCGGACGTTGGTTATCTCGCCCTTGTCACTGATAAAGTGATCCTCGCGGTACCGCAGGTATCCCTGGTCGGGGTCGGTAAAGCAGAAATAAGTATCATACTGCCGGTAGTGTCGCTTGCGTACAACACTAATCGCCGGGTTTTGCAGGGCAGCCAAAACGGGTTGAGCATCCGGAATGCGCACCTTAATTTGGACTTCGTAGCTCTCTTCCTCGGTTGCCCCCCCGATTGCCACCAGTTTTGACAGGATGGATTTTTCGCGCTGGAACAGGAACGCATCAATCCGTGTGGCGTACTCCTGGCTGTGATGCAGCAGTTCATTTTCATCCAGGGTCAGCAGCTGCCGTTCCCGCATCAACCACTTGCCATTCACCATCACATCGCTCACGTCTGTTGACTTGGCCGCGTACACAATCTGGGCATAAATGCCTGCCGGGTCACGGCGGAACCGTGGCATATTGTGCGCCGGAGAAATATCTACCAGGATCAGGTCGGCGCGCTTGCCCGGCTCCAGCGAACCGGTCAGGCTGCCCAGGTGCAGCGCCTGTGCGCCCAACCGGGTGCCCATCAACAAAACTGTCGAGGCCGGCAGCGCGGTCGGGTCGCCGCTGGTACCCTTGGCAATAAAAGCCGCCAGCCGCATTTCTTCAAACATATCCAGGTCATTATTCGATGCTGGGCCATCGGTGCCAATGCCCACATTGAGCCCCAGGTCAATCATGCGCCGGATTGGCGCCACACCCGAGGCCAGCTTGAGATTGGAGGAGGGGTTATGCGCCACCCCCGCCCCTGCATGCTTAAGCGTCCGCATTTCGCCTTCATCAATGTGAACACAGTGAGCCGCCAGTACTTTGGCATCAAACAGGTTCTGCTTCTTGACGTAGGGGATCACTGGCATTCCCTGTTCGTTGCGCATGGTCTCCACTTCCGAAGCCGTCTCGCTGAGATGGGTATGCAGTGGCACGTCAAACTCTGCCGCCAGCGCCGCACAGGCCTGCAAGATCTCGGGGGTGCAGGTATAGGGCGCATGGGGCGCTACCGATGGCACAATCAGGGGGTGATTCTTCCACCGCACAATGAAATCCCGTGTGGCTGCCAGTGAGTCTTCGTAAAACTGTGCATCCGGCGTCGGGAATTTCAACACAGTTTGTGAGCACACCGCCCGCATGCCAGCCTCTGCAGTTGCTTTGGCAATATCTTCTTCATAGTAATACATGTCCGCAAAGCAGGTAGTCCCGCTGCGGATCATTTCGGCGCAGGCCAGTTGGCTGCCCAGCCGCACAAAATCCGGCGAGACAAACTCCCGCTCCACTGGCATCATATAGCCCAGCAGCCACACGTCCAGCCGCAGGTCATCAGCCAACCCGCGCAGCAGCGTCATGGGAATATGGGTATGGGCGTTCACCAGTCCCGGCATCAGCACCTTGCCGCCGCAATCCAATTCCTCGCTGGCAGTAAAATGCTCACGCATCTCGCCCATGGGGCCAACCGCCACAATCTGATCGCCGCGTACAGCCACCGCTCCGGGATCATATATATGCATCAGTTCGTCCATCGTCACAACGATGGCATTGGTCAGAATCAGGTCTACGGTTTCCATATTGTTTTTATCCTTCACTGGTAATAATCCGCCGCAGGAAATCCAGGGCAGTGTTGGCGCTCCAGGTAATACTCATGCTCGCCGGACCGCCCCACGAGCGTTGCAGTGTATGGGTTTCAGATGGGCCTGCTGCAATCAGCAGCAAATCCTGCTGCCATTGCCCGGGCGTCAGGTTGGCAGCCAGCGCAATGTCCACAGGTTGTTCAGCCTGGAGCTTGCGCAGATGCTCCCGCAGTTCTTCCTCCGTGCAAGGTGATTCAATCGTCCGAATGCAGCACTCTGCCAGTCCGGCAGCCTTAAGCCGCTTGCTCAATTCATCGCCTAAGCCACATTCAATCACTGCCAGCGTCAGCGCGCTGGATTTTGCCCGTGTCATCACCACGCTTTCCAGCGTATCGGTATCCTGCCCAAAGATCGCCTCACCCAGCCGCCGCCGGATCAAAATGGCGTATTCGTGCAGCAGTTGGTTGGCCTGCTCAAGCGATTCAGCCTTGGTGGTGATGCGAATATCAATCTGCCCACCCTTTGCCAGCAGCCCCACCGTTGGGTTGCGCAGGGTTTCCAGATCGCCAATCAATTCATCCACCTGTGATTCGCCAATCCCCGAGGCGTGCAGCACCAGCGCTTTGATAATGCCGCGCAGCCCGTATCGTTCTTTCAAGAACGGAAAGATCACATTCTCCATCAAATATTCCATCTCGCGCGGCACACCCGGCAGGCTGATAATGACGCGCTCGCCGGTATCATAAATAAACGCCGGGGCGGTCCCTACCAGATTCTCCACCGCCTGCGCCCCCTGTGGAATATAGGCCTGACGGCGGTTATTTTCTGTCGCCAGCCGACCAAACCGCTTAAACCGATCTTGAATTTGCAGCCACAAATCCTCACGATATTCCAGCGGCACACCCACCGCCATGGCAACCGCTTGCCGGGTGGGGTCATCTACCGTCGGCCCCAGCCCCCCAGTGGTGATGATTATTTCGGCTCGTCCCATACATTCCTGAATGGTTTGGGCAATCCGCTCGGCATTGTCGCCCAGCATGGTGGTTCGATATAGGTCGATTCCCACGTCGCGCAAATTGCGCGCCAGGTATTGCGTGTTGGTATCTTGAATTTCGCCCAGAAGCAGTTCGGTGCCAATGGCGATGATTTCACATGAGGGCATAGGTTTTCTCCAATAATCAGGGATTAGTTCAACAGCGTTACTTGCTCTTCGGCTCGTCCTCGACAACTTGATAGAGCATGGCCGCACGTATCTGCAAATCAGCGCCGCGAATTTTTTGTGCCAGTTCGGTTGCCAGGTTAAACATCACCCGGTAGCCCAGTTCGGGATAGGAATTACATAACAGCAGGAACTTGCCGCGGGGAATCCGCAGCACCTGGGTGCCTTTTTCCAAAGCCACAGCGCTGGCGGTACGTACACCCTGGTCCACCAGAGCCACCTCGCCAAAACACTGCCCGCGCCGCAGCACGGCAATTGTCGCAGGTTGCGCCGCCGCCTTGGGGTCAGCCGCCACCAGCGTAGGGTCCATTGTAATCTGTACTTCGCCTTGCAGAATCAGGTACAGCTCATCTTCGCGCGAATTTTCTTCAAAAATTTTCTCGCCTTTTTTGTACACGCGCTCTTCACAAATACTGTCCATCAATTCCAACTGCGTGGCGGTCAGATTGTAGAATAGTTCGGTTTCTTTAAGAAAAACAGCATACTTGCTCATACAGCCCTCCGGGTGTGAAGTAAGTTTAGCATTAAAACGGTTGCCAGACAAGTTGAAATTTCCCTTCTTTCTGGAACCAGCAATACCGAATCCAGATCGGCTCAACTGTAAAATCAACCCATAAATCGGTTACAATCGGGCCATGCCTGAAAACCACAAGCAGCAGCTTGGTCATTGGGGCGAACAGATCGCCGCGCACCATCTTATGGAGCACGGACTCACCGTTATCGCCCGCAACGTCCGTACCCCCTATGGCGAGCTGGATCTGCTTGCCCGGGATGGCGAGGTGCTGGTTGTAGTTGAAGTCAAAACCCGTGCCAGTGCAAACTTTGGCCTGCCCGAGGAAGCCATCACCCCGCAAAAACGCACCCACCTGCTTCAATCGGCGCAGCACTATTTGCAGCAGCACCCCGAATTGGACGGCGATTGGCGGATTGATGTCATTGCTATCCGCCGTCAGCCGGGTTCTCAATCTGTGGAGATTATCTGGTTTAAAGATGCTGTTTCTCAATAGCCCTGCCCCCTTATTAGTGCTTGTTGGCCCCACCGCCGTTGGTAAAACGGAGCTTTCGCTTGAGCTGGCGGAACGCCTCAATGGCGAGATCATCTCTGCCGATTCGCGCCTCTTTTACCGCGGTATGGATATTGGCACCGCCAAGCCCACCCTGGCGGAGCGCCAGCGGGTTCCCCACCATCTCATTGATGTCACTGACCCTGCCGATAACTGGACCCTGACCATCTTCCAGGCCGCGGCGGCTCAGGCCATCGCCGAGGTCCAGGCCCGCGGCCGTTTGCCATTGTTGGTGGGGGGCACCGGGCAGTATGTCTGGGCGGTTATTCAGGGCTGGGCGCCGCCCGAACAGGACCCCGATCCCGCCTTGCGCGATATCCTTGAACGCTGGGGACGTCAGATTGGCCCCGAAGAACTGCATCGCCGTCTGCGCCGCATTGACCCCGCCGCCGCTGCGCGGATTGAATCGCGCAATCTGCGCCGCACCGTCCGCGCGCTGGAGGTGATTTTCACCACCGGGCAGCGCTTCTCTGCCCAGCAGCGCCGTATTGGCAGCCCCTACACCACCCGCATCATCGGTTTGCAGCGCCCGCGCCCCGAGCTATACGCCCGCATTGATGCCCGCATTGATGCCATGCTGGCTGCCGGACTGGTGCAGGAAGTTCAAGCCCTGCTGGAGGGCGGCTGCCCACCAAACGCCCCAGCCCTCTCTGCGATTGGCTATCGCGAAATCGGCCAGTATTTACAGGGTAAAATCACCCTCCCTGAAGCCATTGTCGAAATGAAACGCCTCACCCGTCAGTTTGTGCGCCGCCAGGGCAACTGGTTCAAGACCGATGACCCCCAGATTGCCTGGTTTGATGCTGCCAGCATCACCGCGGCTGAACTTGAGACGCAAATTCGTTCCTGGACAGTCTGATATTATTGTTACTGGATGGAAACATGGAAAAACCCTGGTTACAGCATTATGATGCTGGTGTTCCGGCGTCATTAAATTACCCACCACAAACCGTTCACGGCATTTTGGAAGCCACCGCCGCCTGTTGGGGTAGCCAGCCTGCTACCTGCTTCGCCGACCGCTTCCTTTCGTATAGCCAGATAAACGCCCTGGCGGACCAGCTTGCCCGTGCCCTTTTATTCCTTGGATTGCAAAAAGGCGACCGGGTTGGCCTGTTGTTGCCCAATTGCCCGCAGTTCGTTCTGGCCTTTTATGCCATCCTCAAAGCCGGTGGGGTGGTGGCTGCCATCAATCCACAGTACCGGCCGCGTGAGTTGGAATCCCAGCTTCAAGATGCCGGTGCCGAGATTCTGATTAGCGTCCGTTCTGCTGCTCAGGTGATCCAGTCTGTTCAGCCGCACCTCAACCTGCGCCACATCATTTGGACCGATCTGGAAGACGCCCCTGCCCTCGCTGACCGGCCTTCTTCTCTGCCCGCGTTTTACCCCGCCCCCGAAATGGATTTTCTCTCCATTCTGCAGGTCCCTCTTCTGCCGGCAGCGCTGCCCGTCATCACCCCAGAAGATGTTGCCGTACTGCAATATACCGGTGGAACCACTGGCACCCCCAAAGGCGCCGTTGGATTGCATCGCAACCTGGCAGCCAATACCCTGCAATTTCGCTGCTGGCTGTCTGGCCTGACCGATGGCCGCGAAGTTGCTCTTGTGGCTATCCCCCTGTTTCATGTTTACGGCATGGTCATTGGCATGAGCGTCAGCGTTGCCTTGGGCGCCAGCATGGTGCTGCTCCCCAATGGCCGTGATATTACCGCCATCCTTCAGCAAATTGAACAATACCATGCCACCCTGTTCCCCGGGGTTCCGGCGCTCTATCATGCCGTTAATCAACACCCCGATGTTCTTGCCGGGCGCTACAACTTACATTCGGTCAAAGCGTGCATCTCCGGTTCGGCGCCGCTGCCCGTCACAGTCAAGGC
>JAGOFZ010000084.1 GCA_017996955.1 Longilinea sp. | reverse complement strand
AGCCCCACCACCACCCTGAAACTCAAAGACCTTCTTCCCCATCCCTACGATGAAGTCTGGAGCGTCTAATTTCGCAACTTTTTGAGCGTAATATTCGTATATTTTTACGAATGCTCTGTAATTTTGCATAATTTTTTCTTGCTTGGAGGAACTTGTGAAAACCAAATTATCCATCGGGATACGGCTGCTTGTTGTATTCGCTCTGGCGCTGGGGGGCGCCTTCATCCTCAT
The DNA here is from genome assembly GCA_017996955.1 of Longilinea sp. Classification (GTDB taxonomy): domain Bacteria; phylum Chloroflexota; class Anaerolineae; order Anaerolineales; family Anaerolineaceae; genus JAGOFZ01. The sequence goes on along the minus strand of JAGOFZ010000084.1, from coordinate 6,713 downwards.
CCGTCCGGTTGGCGCCACCACCATTGTGGATGGCGGCGTAATCGCGGCTGGCGAAACCATTGATGATGACGCCCTTGTCACGGGTGAAAAAGTCATTGTGGATGGTACAGTCAATGGCATCCTGTTCGCCTTTGCTGAAACGGTAACCATTAACGGCACTATCAACGGTGATGTGATTGCCATGGGCAGCACAGTGATCGTCAATGATGGTGCTGAGATCAACGGCAACCTGTTCATGGGTTGCCAATCGGCTCAGGTGAATGGTCATATCACAGGCAGCGTTTTGGGCGGTATGACGTCGATGATCATTGGCGATACCGCTCTGGTGGACCGCAACCTCTACTTTGGCGGTTACAGCCTCGAAATTGAATCAGGCTCGGTTATCACCCGCGACGCTTCGGTTGGCGCCTATCAACTGATCCTTGCCGGTGAAATCCAGCGTGACCTCAATCTTAATGCTGGTGCCCTGGATATGACCGGCACCATTGGCGGCGATGCCACGCTAAGTATCTCCGAACCACAGCCCTCCGGCACCATCCCCGCCTTTGGCATGCCTAATGATATGCCCCAGCCCATCGCACCCGGCTTGCGCATTGCCCCCGAAGCGGTCATTGCCGGTCATTTGACCTACACCAGCCCGGAAGAGCAAGCCTCTGCCATTCAATCACAGCCCGGTGGCGGTGTAACCTACAACAAATCGGTGGTAGACCCTTCATCGCCCACCCCGCAGCGTTCGCCTCGTCCGCCCATGCTCCAATGGCTGTGGAGCTTCCTCAAAAACCTTTTCCAACTCCTGGTCGTGGGTGCCCTGGCTGTCTGGTTGATCCCCACCTGGCTTAACCGCACTGCCACGCAGGCTCAGAAGAAACCCTTCCAGTCGGCCCTGGCTGGTTTGTTGGCAATCCCGGCAGTTTATATCGCCGCTCTGGTGGTTGCAGGTTTGATCATCCTTGTCGCCATTGTTCTGGGCCTGTTAGCCCTGGGCGGCCTCAGTAATCTGGTGACGGGTGTCAGCTTTGCGCTCCTCACCATTGTGGTCACAGCCTTCACTTTCCTCGTCTCGCTGGGCAGCAAAGTCATCGTTGCTTTCCTGTTTGGCCGCCTTCTGATGGAACGCGCCTTCCCGCAGGCTGCACACCGCAACTGGTGGGCTCTCGGCGCCGGTGTTCTGGTCTATGCCCTCGTTGCCTCCATTCCGCTCATCGGCTGGGTGATTGCCCTCCTGGTGACCCTGGTAGGCGTGGGCGCGGTCTGGTTTCTTTACCGCTCCCATGTTGAGGCCGAAGAAATTCCAGCCCTCTAACCCCCACATTTGAATTGAACAAAATCCGGAGCGGTTGCCGTATGGCCCGCTCCGGATTGTTTTTTACCAGTAACTATTCAGCGCTCCGGTAGCATCTCAAAGCGGCAGCGCAAACAGTGGCACCAGCATCTCCTGCGCCGTCAGCCCGCCGTGCCTGCCCTGCAATGGGTTATCCTTATTCGCCCACCACCAGTACGCATGATCCTGCGGCACCACCACCCGGTCGCCCATCCGCTGCGGGGTCAGCGCGTAGATGTCATCTCCCATCAGCCCGGATTGCAGAATCGTCTCGGTCGGGAAGACGCGGAACATCCCCGGCCACGTCTTTTGGATGTAGTCTTCCGCCTGTGCCTCCATTCCCGACCGCAGGAACAGATATGGCAGCCGGTTCTCGCCGGTGGGCCCCATCGTCAGGCAGGCCGTAAATTTCGGATGGTTGCGCAGATCAAACGCTTCCTGTCGCGGTGTGTGAATTTGCCCGTGGTCCGCAGTCATCAGCATCAGGGTATCATGATGAGACGTCATCTGCCGCTGCTGCACAAAGCTCCGCAGGGTGAATGCAAACGTGGCAAACTCCAACGCCGGGCGAATATCATCCGGGCTGTAACGGTGCGATAGTTCATCGATATCGCCCCAGTATACATAAGTGTAGGTGCGTTCATCCGCATGGGTGTCCAGCCAGTCCGAAAGCGTCACCCATAGATCGTTGAGGGTCTTGTACGCCATCAATTCAGCATCGCGGTGCAGCATCTGCGACAGCCCCGAATAGGCAATGCTCTGGTGAGTAAATGCTGAAACCTTAACCTCCTGCGCTTTCAGATGCCCCCCCAGGGTTGGCACCGGCAGAAAGGTCAGCGGGTCAAACCCGCTGCGCCGCAGCCCGCCCACATCCCCGGCTGAGGTCATGCCACAGTGCAGGATCATATTGCTGACCATACCATACTCTTTGAGCCACATCTCATAGCCCAAAATCCCGTGCTCGGCTGGTGTTGCCCCGGTCCAGAGCGTGGTCAGCGCGGTTGCTGTGGTGCTGGGCGTGACTGATGTCAGCGGCAGCAGCGCAGCCTCATTGAGCCAATCCTTCCAGGGCGCCGTATCCAAAAATCGCTGAAAATATTGCAGCCCCAACCCGTCCACCAGCAGCATAACCACATGTTGATACCGCTCCCCCAGCGGTTCCAGCCATTCTGGCGCCAGCGCCGGGGCGCCCAGCGGCTCTGCACCTAACAGTTTGCAGATGGTCCCTGGCAAATTAACCAGCGATTGTCCCTGATAGGCCGGATAAACTGCCGTTGGGCTGGCATCCAGCCCATTGAGTCGTCGCGCTTCCAGTTGCGGTAATAATTGTGAGGTCAGGTCAGGCATTAAATTTCTCCATAAACGTTCTGTAAAGAGTAAAAGGTTTTATCGTCCTGGCAGCAGCGCTTCAATATACTGGCTGACCATGGCGTCCAATCCAAAGGCCGCCTCGGCGCGTGCCCGAGCGGCTTGCCGAAAATGCATTTCATCCTTCAAAATAACTTCTGCCGCATCAGCCAGGTTCTCAATCACCGGCGCTTCAAGCTCCCAATAATTTGTGCCATAATTGGCAACCCGCCCGGCATCGTCTGCCAGCAGCTCCGGCAGTGATCCGGTGGCATACGCCGCCACGGGCAGTCCGCAGGCCAGCGCCTCGATGACCGAGTTCGGACATGCCGCATTCAAATCGGCCGAAAATAACAGGTGTGCAGAGCGATCCAGCTCGGGGATTTCAGTTCGCGGCACCACTCCCGCCCAGCGGATGGGCACTGCCGTCCGTTGCTGCGCCCAATCTTTCAGGTCAGGGTCAACATCTCCGGCAACCATCAATTCCAGTGGCTGCTGCAGCCTGGGCGACAGCGCCTTGCACAGCTCCAGAGCAGTTTCCAACCCCATTTCATACCCCCCACGCAGATGCCCTTCCACAACCAGTATTCGCAGCCCGTCTTTAGGCCGGTTGTGTTTCCCTTCAGGCGTGAATGCCTTCAAATCCACGCCATTGAAAATGACCCGCCCGCGGGCATTAACCTGTCCATAGACTGTTTGCCACCAGGTGCGCGCAAATTGACTCTGGTAAATAATCTCGTCAGCCAATCGCCGCCGGATTGTGGAAAGCAGCCAGTTGCCCCATTCAGACCGCAGATAATGCGGAATCCCGGTGTCTTTCTTCCGGTGAATCCAGTTCATCCCATTCAGGCGTTGAACAATCCGCAGCCCGCGCCGCTTGGCCTTGATTAATAAATCCAGCCGCTTGGTTCCACCAATCACCAGCACAGTTCGGCAGGTTGGATCATCCGGGTTGTGGTGCACCGGGATATGGCGTTCATGCAGCCCTGCAATCAGCCGCGCTTGAAAAGACGCCGGGCCGCCCAGTCCCGTGGTGTTGGGTAAGATGCAGATGCTCTCAGTCATGGTGCTTCAACAACGCCTGCGTGATTCTTTCCGCCGCATGCCCATCACCAAAGGGATTGGCTGCATGTGCCATTGCTTGATAGGCTTCCGGGTTCTCCAACAGCCGCTGCGCTTCGCCAACAATCCGCTCTGTCTCTGTGCCCACCAGTTTCAGAACCCCTGCTTCCACACCCTCGGGCCTCTCGGTCACTTCCCGCATCACCAGCGTTGGCACGCCCAGTCCAGTCGCCTCTTCCTGAATCCCCCCCGAATCCGTCAGCACCAGCGTGGCATGGCGCTGCAGATGCACCATCGGCAGGTAATCTGCTGGTGGCAGCAGCGTCACATTTGAGACCTGATCCAACAGACGGTGCGCCGGTTCCTGCACATTGGGATTGAGGTGCACTGGCCAGACAAAATGCAGCCGGTCGGCGTACTGCTCAGCCAGGAGGCGAATTGCCGTGCAGATATTCTCCAGCGGTTTTCCAAAGTTCTCGCGGCGGTGTGCCGTAATCAACACCAGACCTTTTTTCCCTGGCCCAATATCGTGATCGGCAAATAACTGCCCAACTTCTGGTGGGGCAGGGCGCTGCACAATCATTTGCAGTGCATCAATCGCCGGGTTGCCGGTCACAATAATCTGCTCATCCGGCACGCCTTCTCGCAGCAGGTTCTGTCGGCTGTGTTCGGTTGGCGCAAAGTGCAGGTCGGCAGCTACCCCGGCAATCTTTCGGTTGATTTCTTCCGGGAAAGGCTGCCATTTATCGCCCGTCCGCAGTCCCGCTTCAACATGCCCCATCTTGATGCGGTTATAGTAGCACAGCAGGGCGGTTACCATAACTGTGGTCGTATCCCCTTGAATCAAGACCCAGTCCGGATGCAGGTCCTTCAACACCGGGTCCAGCCGGGTCAAAATATCAGCCGTCAGCTCTGTAAGCCCCTGGTTGGGCCGCATCAAATTAAGGTCAACATCTGGCTGGATATTGAAAATATTCAAAACCTGGTCCAGCATCTGCCGGTGTTGTGCGGTCACACAGACCTTGGCATCAATCCCCGGCGTTCGGGCCAGGTTCAACACCACCGGCGCCATCTTGACCGCCTCTGGACGTGTCCCAAAGATGGTTAACACTCGTAAATTCTTCATGTTTACCCCCTGTGTCCAACTCCCAGCCGGTGAAGATCAAACCCCGCGGCTTGCCAGGCAGCCGGCTGCCAGCCATTGACCATATCCACCGCAATGCGCGCAGTGGTTTGCTCCCGCAGGGCCATGGGGTCCAGCCCGCGTAACTGTGCATGCCCAACCAGCATCATCACAATTTCAGCCTCGGCAATTGCTGCTTCGATGGTCTGGCAGGTTTTCAGTCCGGGCAGTTCAGCATCGGGCTTAAATGGATCAAAGCAGGCAACCTGCGCGCCAGCCTGATGCAGCAGGTGCGCAATTTCAATCGCCGGGCTCTCGCGCAGATCGTCCACGTCTGGCTTGAAGGCCAACCCCAGCGCGGCGACTTTTCGCCCATTCAGCGGCCCCAAAATACGGGTGAGCCAATCAATCACAAAATGCGGCTGTGAGTCATTCACCTGGCGCGCTGTCTTGATTAAGGGTGTAATGTCGGGCGCTGCATCCACGAAGAACCATGGGTCCACACTGATACAGTGACCACCCACGCCCGGTCCCGGGTTGAGAATCTTGACCCGGGGATGCCGGTTGGCCAGGCCAATAGCTTCCCAAACGTCCACGCCAAACCGATCTGCCAGGTGCGCAAATTCATTGGCAATCGCAATATCCACATCGCGGGTTGTGTTTTCCATCAGCTTGACCATTTCTGCCGTGGTGGCATCGGTCAGCAGGATATCCCCGCGCACAAATGTACCGTAAAGATCCCGCCCGGCCTCAGCCGAGGCCCGGTCAATGCCGCCGATGATGCGGGTGTTTTCAATTAACTCGCGCAGAATCTGCCCCGGCAGCACCCGTTCAGGAGTGTAAGCCAGCATAAAATCCTGCCCCGCCTTCAGTCCCGAACGTTCCAAAATCGGGCGAACCAGATCCAGCGTAGTTCGCGGCGGCGAAGTGGATTCCAGCACAACCAGGTTGCCCCGGCGCAAATGCGGCAGAATCATTTCGGTTGCCGAAATGACATACCGCATATCCGCCGACTTATCTTCATAAAAAGGTGTCGGCACCGCGATAATAAAGGCATCTGCCGGTTCCACCTCTGCCCGGATGCGCAAATTGCCCGAGCGCAGCGCAGCCTGAACCACGGTGCGCAGCCCTGGCTCATAAATATGCAGTTCCCCATTTTGCAGCCCGGCAATGATCTGTGGATTGACATCCACCCCAATGACCCGCAGCCCATTCGTCGCAAATGTACTCGCCGTGGGCAGGCCAATATAGCCCAACCCCAAAACGCAAACACTCTCAAATTTCACAGCAGGCTCCTTTGTCGATTGCCCTGATCAGATGATCAGGCAAATCAGGTATCACAGGCAGATAATTATCCCATAACTAAACCAGTTTGCAAGGTCTGACCTCCCCTGTTTCAGAGGTCTCTTCCTTGCATCCCCAAAATTTCGGGAACTATTTATACTGCTTTGTCGTTATAATCATGGATGTATTGACATGGAGAAGGAGATTTGACAATGAAAAAGTTTTCGCTTCCAATTTTTGTAATGTTAGGGCTGCTCTTTGTACTTGCAGCCTGTAATTTCCCGGTAGGCAACAACCAGACCGATAACTCTGCCGCCGAGACGGCTGTGGTCCAGACCGTATCTGCCCAGCTTACCCAGTCCGCTTTCTCAACCGCGCTGGCGCAGTTGACCCCCGTTACCCAGAACACCCCGACGCTGACGGTGGTAACCGCCATCCCAACCCCAACCCTGCCCGTCGTGGCCCCCACACAGCCTGGCGTCGCCCCGTCCCCAACTGCATATACCCCGCCAATTGCCACCACCGGCCCCACCCCCACGCCAGCCCCGCTGCGCCCCGGTGGCACCTTCGATGCCC
>JAGOFZ010000083.1 GCA_017996955.1 Longilinea sp. | reverse complement strand
TTCTTTTCCTCCGCAACAATAAGATACTAAAATTATAGTACATAATACTGTTAAATCAAGGAAAATTTACCAATATAATAGCCAATTACCCGTACCGCCCGGTGATGTAATCTTCAGTGCGCCGATCACGCGGGTTCATAAAAATTTGCCGGGTGGGGCCATATTCCACCAATACCCCCGAGCGCTCTGGTGTGACGGTCAGGAAGGCTGTGTAATCTGAGACGCGAGCCGCCTGCTGCATGTTATGAGTGACAACGATGATGGTGTACTCTTTGACCAGTTCGCGCATCAGTTCTTCAATTTTCAGGGTGGCAATCGGGTCCAGGGCCGAGGCAGGTTCATCCATCAAGATGATTTCGGGTTGGATGGCAATGGTGCGGGCGATGCACAGGCGCTGCTGCTGCCCGCCCGAGAGGGACAACCCGCTGGCCTTCAGCTTGTCTTTCACCTCGTCCCACAGGGCGGCTTTACGCAGGCAGTGCTCCACCCATTCATCCATGCTGGGCGTGCCCAGGCCGGTCTTAAAGCCGTTCAGGCGGGCTCCCCAGGCTACATTCTCATAGATGCTGCGCGGGAAGGGGTTGGCCTTTTGGAAAACCATGCCAATGCGTCGGCGAACTTCCACCGGACTGACATCGGGCGCATAAATATTCTGCCCCATGAACAAGACCTCGCCGGTGGTGCGGGCTTCAGGCAGCAGTTCGTTCATCCGATTGAACGTCCGCAGAACCGTACTTTTACCGCATCCTGAAGGGCCAATGATGGCCGTTACCTGGCGCTGTTCAATTTTCAAATCGATTCCTTTAACAGCCTGAAAACTCCCATAATAGACGTTCAGGTCGCGGGCTTCAATTGCCGGGGCATGGTCAATGCTGACCCCCTCAATGGACCGGGTCTGAAAAACGGGCAGCGCGATAGAAGTGGAAGAGAGCATACAACAATCTCCTAGATTTTAGAGCGGAAGCGATTCCGCAGCAGGATGGCCGAGGCGTTGAGCGAAAGCAGCATGACCAGTAAAAGCAAGATGGCCGCCGCCGCAAGATTGCGAAATTCACCCTGGGCGCGCGAGGTCCACTGATAAATTTGGATGGGCAGAGTGGAGAACCTTGAGAACGGACCATTGGGATCAAAGTTGAGAAACGTTGCGGCGCCCACCACCACAAGCGGAGCGGTTTCGCCAATCGCCCGCGAGATTGCCAGGATGGCGCCTGTCAGAATGCCCGAGATGGCGTTAGGCAAAACATGGTGCCAGATGGTTTGCCATTTGGTGGCGCCCAGGCCCAGGCTGGCCTGACGCAAGGAATCGGGCACGGTTCGGATGGCTTCTTGAGCGTTGATAATGATCAGAGGCAGCACCAGCAGCGCCAGGGTGAGCCCGGCAGACAGTACGGTGCGCCCGGTGGCGCCAGCGGGGTCCGCCGCGCCGAACAGCGCACCGCTGGTAATGCTTTGCAGTGCCCGGACAAAGATTGCCAGACCCAGCATGCCGTAGATGATTGAAGGCACCCCGGCAAGGTTGGTGATGTTGGTTTTCAGAAGTCGGTTGAGGGCGTTGTCGGCAGCATATTCTTCCAGATAAATGGCCGCCCCCACGCCCACCGGAAAGGCAAATAGAATGGTGATCAGTATTGTCCACAGGGAACCCAGCAGCGCAGAGCGCACCCCGGCCTGGAGGGGATCGGACGAAGCCGCTGAAGCCAGGAATTTGGGATTGAGCCAGAATTTCCATTCAAGGTGCGAATCGGGATATTGCTGAGCGACCCTGGTGAAAATTTCATCTCGTTTGAACAGCGATTCGGTCAGCGACCAGGTTTCATCCACACGAGGTTTGACCACGCGATCAACCACCAGGGTGTAGAGCCGGGAGCGGGAAAGTTCAGCCAGGGTTTGTTGATTATCCAGCGTCTGGTAGGCATTTGAGGAAAGGTTGGCCTGTAAAATTTCAAGCAACTGCGCCGATGAAAGCGCTTCAAGCGGCACATGATCCACCGCCAGCGATTCCCTGGAAACCTTATCGGTCATGGCGGCGTAGCCCATCAAACCATCCAGAATGGTGAACATAAGCAGCACCAGCAGCGCAATGCCCAGCAGGGTGGAGAACTGAAAGACCCAGCGCGCCAGCCTGCCAGACCGGTAGCGAGAGGGAAAGTTAACTTGAAAAACCGGGGATAGATGAGTGTTCATGATGAGCCGTATGATTTTCGGAACCGGCGGACGACCTGCTGGCTGATCAGGTTAATCGCCAGCGTCATGACGAATAAGAGCAGGCCAATCGCAAACAGGCTGTTGTAATCAATCGAGTTGTAGCTGAGGTCACCGCCAGAAATCCGGACAATATGCCCCGTCATGGTTTCGGCAGCCTGGAAAGGGTTCAGCGTAAAAGCGGGGCCAGCGCCAGCAGCAATTGCCACAATCATGGTCTCGCCAATGGCGCGGGAGATGCCAATGAGAAAAGCCGCCGCAATGCCAGACACGGCTGCCGGCAAGACCACTTTGATGGCAACTTCAAATTTGGTGGCCCCAAGACCGTAAGCCGCCTCGCGGAGGGAGCGCGGCACAGCTGAAAGAGCATCCTCGCTCATGGAGCTGATCAATGGCAGAATCAGAATCCCCATTACAATCCCGGCAGAAGCCGTATTATAAATTCCAACCACCTCATTGCCAAAAATCATCCGCAGCAGGGGCGTCATGAACGTCAGCGCAAAATAACCATACACCACTGTCGGAATGCCAGCCAGGATTTCCAGAATGGGTTTGATGGTATTACGGAAGCGGGGTGTGGCATATTCGCTGAGATAAATGGCCGATGCCAGGCCCAGCGGCACGGCAATCAACATGGCAAAGCCGCTGGTCATCAGCGTTGCACTGACCAGCGGCAGAATGCCAAACTTACCCGCCTGTGGCTGCCATACGGTGCCCGTCATAAACTGCCAGAGGTTGACCTCCGGACTGGTAAAGAAGAGCAGGCTCTCTTTGCCCAGTTCATACACAATCCCCACTGTGGTCAGGATGGAAAAGGCGCCGCAAAAGAACAAGAAGGCCTGCACCAGCGCTTCGCCGGGTCGGGCACGTTTTTTGAGGGAGATGGCTTCCGAAGTCCGGCGGACTTCGGAAGCCGTGCTTTGAAACTTGACCATGGGCCTATTTGAGGGCATCTGCCAGGGCCTGGCGGGAAGCGTTCAGCGCTTCTTCGCTAGCGGGGAAGTAACCCACATCCTGAATTTCGTCATTGACGTTGGTCAGGAAGAAGTTGATGTAAGCAGCAACCTGGGGCTTTTCCTGAAGGATTTTGGCGTCTGAGTAGAGGAAGAGCGGGCGAGCCAGGGGGTACGATCCATCTTCGGCCGTTTGCAGCGAGGGGGCAATTCCGTTCAAAGAGATGGCCTTCAGCCCGGCCTGATTTTCAACAAAGTAAGCATAACCAAAGTAACCGATGGCGTAGGGGCTGCCTTCAACGCCCTGAACCAGCACATTGTCATCTTCGCTGAACTGGATATTGGGGGCATTGAGGATGGCGTTTTTGTCAGCATCATTGTCTTTGCCATAGACCGGGCGCAGCACACCTTCAACAAAGTAATCAAAGGTGCCAGAGTCAGTCCCGGGGCTGAAGCGCTGAATATCCTCGGCCGGGTAAGCCGGGTTGATATCGGACCATTTGACGGCCTCGCCAGAGTAAACCCGGGCCAGGTCTTCCAGGGAGATGTCGGTGAGGAAGGTGTTTTCGCTGCTAACAACAATTGCAAGCGCGTCGGTGCCAACGCGGAATTCAATCGGCGTGCGGCCAATGGCAGCGCAGGCTTCAATTTCAGATTCTTTGATGGCGCGGCTGGCGTTAGCCACATCCGTTTCGCCGGTGGTGCAGAAGCGTTCAAAACCGGCGCCAGAACCAATCGAGTCAATGGTGATCTGACCGGTAAAGCCTTCTTCGGTAAAGCGGTCAGCCATGCGTTCGGCCAGTGGATAGACGGTGGAGCTGCCCGCCGTCACAACATTGCCGGAGACCGCGGCCGGGTCAAGCGGCGACTGGGTGGCCTGAACTGCTGGCTGGGTTGTCGGCTCAACCGGAGCAGCGGTCGGCTGGGCCACCTCTGTCGCGGTGGCGGGCGCAGGGGTCGGGGTACAGGCGCTCAGCGTCAGCACCAGTGCAATGGCAACCGCAAGCACGATGGACAATTTTTTCTTCATTCTTCTAATCCTCCAGTATCAATTTTTGAACTGCCCCAAGGATACCAAAGGAGGTTTAACGGGCTGGTAAGGAATTGTTAACGTCTGGTTATGAAATTAATAACCGGAAAACGTCATCCACCTGTCATCGCAGATTGCCCAAACTTTCGACTATAAAATTGTCTTCGGGAGTGTAAAGGAAAACTCACTGCCCTGTTCTAACTGGCTTTCAACCCAGATTTTGCCGCCGTGTGCTTCCACCATGTGGCGCGCAATCGCCAGGCCCAGGCCCGTGCCGCCGCCAGAGCGGGCGCGGTCCACTTTGTAAAATCGCTCAAAGATGCGGGGCAGGTCAGCGGCTGAAATGCCAATACCGGTATCACTGACCGAAAATACAACCGCATCGGGGCGTTCTGACGCGCCAATCACAATTCTGCCGCCGGGCGGCGTGAACTTGATGGCATTGTGCAGCAGGTTGACCAGCACCTGCTGGATCCGGGTTGCATCAGCATTGACCAGGCTCAGATCAGGTGAACAGTCTATAGACAGGGATAGTTCGGCGCGCTCGGCTTGCAGGCACAGCCGCTCGTAAGCCGCGGTAATCATATCCAATGGGCGAACCGGCTGCAAATTCAACGGCACCCGCCCGGACTCGATGCGGGAAAGCTCTAAAAGCTCGGTCACCATCAAACTGAGGGCATCCACCTCAGTTTCCATCCGTTCCAGGAAGCGATGCGCCGCCGGGGGGTCTTCCAGCGCGCCATCCCGCAGGGTTTCGGTCAGCGCCTTCAACGCGGCCAATGGGGTCCGCAATTCATGGGAGACATTGCTGATAAAGTCACGGCGGGTGACCTCTACCTGCTTTTGAGCCGTGATATCTTGAAACAATAACAGCGTGTGTTCGGGTAGTGAGCTGCCCAGAGGAATGGCAAAAGCCTGGAGATAGCGCTGTTTCTTAAATTCAAAGCTGATCTGTTGGGTGACCTGCGTTGCGGCGCTTTGCTGCCAGAGATCATAAGGCTGGTGCACTCGCAGCACCTCGGGCAGAGAACGCCCGGTCGTTTGCGGCAGCGAAATGCCAAACATTTTCTCCGCAGCAGGATTGAGCAGTTGGATGCTGCCTGCCGAATCAACAATCAAAATCCCGTCGGTCATATGATCCAGCACCGCGGCCAGCTTGCCACGCTCCGCTTCCAGGTCACCCACCTGGCTGCGAATTTGAAGCGCCATCTGATTAAATGATTTAATCAACAGCTCCAGCTCGGTGACCGAGGTATTGAGGGTGGGCATAGAAAAGTCACCGGCGGCAATCTGGTTGGCGGCCCGGGTCAGGCGCTCCACCGGGCGCGAGGTTATGGAGGCGATCCAGACAGCCAGCAGCCCTGCCACCAAAGCGACAGCGAGCATCGCCGTCCACAGGGTTTGCCGAATCTGGTCAAGCCGCGCTTGAATCTGACTGATGGGGCGGGCGAGCCGAACCACCCCCAGCGGCGCCGAAGCATCCCCCAATCGGACGGCGGTGTAGAGCATATCCACGCCAAGTGTATGGCTAAAGCGGATACTGCTGCCCTGCCCATCTGTCAGGGCCGAGATGACTTCCGGGCGGGTGCTGTGATTATCCATTTCCTGAGGGGCTTCGGCAGAATCGCCGATGACATTGCCATAGATGTCGATCAACGTCAGGCGGGCATCTAACACAGCGGCCCAGTGATCAATCAGGGGATTCAGTCTGGTTGAGTCTGTCCAGACAGGTTGGGCAATTTCAGCAGCGGCCCGGGCATCTACCGTAAGCTGCGATTCCAGGTCAGCCAGGTAGGTTTTTTCAATGGTGTTGGAGAGATAAATTTGCAGCCCAAGCATCAAAAGCAAAATGAGCAGGATGTAGGGCAGGGCAATGCGCCAACGAATTTTGCGGAACATATTTACCCCTCAAACCGATAGCCAGCCCCGCGGACCGTGATAATGCGAACCGGGTTTTCGGGGTCGGCCTCAATTTTCTCACGCAGCCAGCGAACATGCACATCCACCGTGCGGGTGCCGCCGGCAAAATCCCAGCCCCAAACTTGCTCCAGCAGGCGCGCCCGGGTCAGGGCCTGGCCCGGATGTTGGGCCATGAAAAGCAGCAGCTCGTATTCTTTGGGCTTGAGCGCCAGCGGGGCGTCATTCAGCTTGACCTCACGGCGGGTCAGGTCTAGCAGCAGGTTGCCAAAGGTAATCGTCTCATTGGGTTGGAGTACCGTTGTTTCAGAGCGCAGGCGGCGGTCGTGGCGCAGGTGCGCTTTGACGCGTGCCAGCAGTTCCCGCATGCTGAATGGCTTGGAGATATAATCATCAGCGCCAATTTCGAGGCCCACAATCCGGTCAATTTCATCATCCCGCGCCGTGAGCATTAGAATGGGGATATTGATTTTTTCACTGCGCAGCACGCGGCAAACCTCAAAACCATCAACCACCGGCAGCATCAAATCCAGCAAGATTAATTCCAAATCCGGGGCCAACTGGCGGGCAGCCTCTAAGGCGGCGCGGCCATCCCCCACAGCCTCCACCGAGTAGCCCTGCTTTTGCAGGTTATAGGTCAGGGTTTCTCGCAGAGCCGCATCGTCTTCAACCACAAGGATGGTCATTTCAGGCCTTTCTGAAAATGTGGGGCACGGTACAGATGCCCAAATTATACTCGTGAAATTACCGGGATGGATTTTACAAATTAGTGTAGAATTATCTCGGCTGGAGTATTAAAAATTGCGGGTCAGGCTCCAATATTCCGGCCAACAAGTCGTACATTTTTCTAATCGCTGAGCAATTCACAGACCAATCATGGAATATTCCCCCAT
>JAGOFZ010000082.1 GCA_017996955.1 Longilinea sp. | reverse complement strand
GAGGTGGTAGGAGTGGACGAAGTAAAAACGAGTTTCGCCTTCAAAGCCAGCGGTCAGGGGCGCAGGATGGCAAAAGTTTACGGTGTTCCAGCCCATATGGGGGATTTTCAGATGAGATTGTTCGGGAAGAAAATTGAAGCGCACTGTCTCTGCATCCAGCCAGCCCAAACCGGGGCATTGACCTTCTGCACTGCGCCGGGTGAGTAACTGCATACCCAGGCAAACACCCAATACCGGGATGCGGCGCTGAAGCGCAAGTTCGTTGAGCAAATCCAGCAATCCCAGGGAGGCCAACCGGGTCATACCATGATCAAATGCACCCACACCGGGTAGAATCAATCGATCGGCACGGCTAATCTCCTGTAGGTCGGAAGTAATCAGGGCAGCATGGCCGATTTTTTTCAGCATATTTTGAATTGAGCCCAGGTTGCCCATGCCGTAGTCCACAATGACAATCATACAGAAGGCTCCACTGTATGCCGCAGGAAGTGAGCCGGATTGCCAACAACCACAGTATTTTCGAGCACATCATGAAGCACAACGGAGCCGATCCCGACCAGGGAACGCTGCCCGATTGAAATGCCGTTAATGATGGCAGCATTGGAACCCAAATAACAGCAAACACCAACATTGACCTGGCCGGAGACGCAAACACCGCCGGCAATACAGGTAAAATCGCCGATTATGTCATCGTGACTGATGATTGTGTTGGGCAGGATAATTACGTGGCGCCCGACATGAGCATGGGAGGCAATGGTCACCTGCGGCAAAACGACTACGCCCAATTCCAGACAGGCTGAACGAGAGATGCTGGCAGTGGGATGGATGATTGTCTCGAAACGATCATCTGGAATGCCCGCCTGCGCTATAATTTCGGGCTTACGCCAAAAATTACGTTCACTGCCAATGCCATTAACAAAGAAACAGTCTGTCAGTGCAGGCGCCATGGATAAACCACCCAGCACCGGAATGCCCGCGATAGGCTGGTTCCAGAGGCGACTGTCATCATCCAAAAAGCCGATGCAATCATAAATCGGTTCCCCGGCAGAGGCATTGATATCGTGGATGGTATCCAGAATATCCACGCAGTTACCGCCAGTACCGAAGATCACAATTTTGCGCGTCATGCCTGCTCCTCAACGGCCTGCCGCAAGCTGGCTGCAATCAGGTCCAAATCTGCGAGGGTCAACTGAGGGTATAAGGGCAGGGTTACCGTCTGGCAGAAAGCCTGGTGAGATTGGGGAAGCTGACCAGAGACATACCCAAAAGTACGCTGATAGAAGGGTTGGTCGTGAAGGGCATAGGTGCCCAGGGTGGTTTCCACACCCAGTTCACGCATGCGGGCAATCAGACGGTTGCGATCAATACGTGCATCTAATTGAATGACGAAGGATTGATAGATATGTCCGCCCCAGACGGGATTGAAGGGAAGCTGAACGCCGGGGATATTGGTCAGGCGGGCGCAGAGCAGGGCAGCCAGGCGGCGGCGTTCCGAAATCAGCCAGGGGAGTTTTTCCATTTGAGCCAAGCCCAGGGCGCCCTGAATATCGCTGAGGCGGTAGTTGTAGCCGGCAGCTTCATAGCGGAACCAGAAGCCATCTCTTACACCGCCGTGACTGCGCAGAAGACGAATGCGGTCTGCAAGTGCGTCGTCGTTGGTGGTGATCATGCCACCCTCACCGGTGGTGATCACCTTGCGAGGATGAAAGCTGAAGCAGCCCAGGGTAGTCAAATTGCCGCAAAATCGATCGTGATAGGTGGTGCCGATGGCTGTAGCAGCATCTTCAATCACGGGCAGGTTATGGCGGTCGGCTACGACTTGAACAGCATCCCAATCGGCGGCGCAGCCAAAGGCATCGACACCAATGACGGCACGCGTTCTGGGGGTGACCTTGCGCGCAAGGTCGTCCGGGTCAATGGTCAAGGTATCAAGGCGGATATCAACCAGAACGGGGACAGCGCCCTGTTGAACTACGACATTTGCTGTCGCGGGGAAGGTAAAGTCGGCAACCAGCACTTCATCACCGGGGGCGATATCCAGCGAGGCCAAAGCCAGGTGAAGGGCGGTTGTGCAGGAGCTCATGGCAAAGGCATGGCGGCAGCCGATATAATCGGCAACGGCCTGTTCAAATTGGGCGGTTTTAGGGCCCTGAGTCAGGTAGCCAGTAGATAAAACGCTGGCGATTTCTTCCAGCTCACGATGATCGGTGAAGGGGATATTCAATCGCAGCATCAGGTCACCCGCGCCGATAATATTGAAGATACCAATCCACAGTGGCAGCGAGGTCTTCATCACGAATTGCATTGGGCGTAAAGCCGGTCAACTCGCGGAGCAGGCTGACATCGCCGCGGTGGCGGCGTACATCACCGGGGCGATCAGGAGTGTGAATAACGGGATGGTTAGCAGCGTCCATAACATGCAGCAAACGACTTACCAGGTCGTTGACTGTAATCTCCTGACCGGTTGCAACATTCACAACCCGGCCGCGGGTAGCAGGCGCTTCATAGATGCGCACCATGGCTTCGGTGGTATCGCGGACGTAAATATAATCACGGGTTTGCAGGCCATCGCCATATATTTCTACAGGCACGCCATGATAAACTCGGGAGACGACAATGGGGATGATGCCGGCGTAAGAGCCCGGATTTTGTTGTGGGCCGAAATTATTGAACGGGCGCACAATTGCCGTATCGATGCTAAAGGTTTGATGGTAAGAGAGGACAATCTGATCGCCGGCGGCTTTGCTGGCAGCATAGGGTGTGGTGGGTGCAAGCGGATGACTCTCGTCCATTGTGGAATAAAGCGCTGAGCCGTAGGCCTCAGAAGAAGAACAATGGATCAGGGTTTCAAAAGCGCCCCAGCGAGCCAACTCACAAAAGGTGAGGGCAATTTGGACATTGGTTTGGACCGTCCAGGCAGGATACTCTAGCGAGGTGGGCAGGGGAATGACCGCCAGGTTATAGACCACATCAATTTTGTGGGCATTCACAACATGCTGCATGGCGGCGAGGTCAGAGGCATCCATCCGCAAAACCTGCAAATTGGGGTAGGCCTGGCGAACTGCGGTGAGATTTTGCTCGGAGCCTAGAAAAAAGTTATCCACAATCACAAGAGAAGCCGGGCTTTCCGAGAGGATTCGCTGAGCCAGGTTGCTGCCAATAAAACCAGCGCCGCCGGTAATTAATACGTGTTTGCCAGTGAGTTTCATGATGTATTTTTCCAGCAAATTCTACACCTCAAAAAATAATCTGCCTTTGTGTTTTTCCGGACTCCACAAGGGCAAGCGCCAGGCGCAGTGCAGCCAAACCATCTTCCCCTGTGACAATTGCCGAAGCTTCTCCGCGAACTGCCTTAAGGAAGGCCTGCAGTTCCAGCTTAAGGGGTTCATAACGCTGGATGGCAAACCGGGTCATACAGCCTTCGGATACACCTACCAGGTTTTGCAGTGCGGGCCAGGTGAGCGAACCTGCCTGGGCATTTTCGTAAAAGTATAAATCCTGGGTGAGATCATCGACACGGAACATGCCGCGCTCCCCCAAGACCAATATCTCTCGAATTTTAGTTGGGGTAAGCCAATTTGTTTCCAGAGCGCCCACAATACCTTCCGGGAAACGCAGCAGGGCAAACAACAAGTCTTCATGATCTGTGTGTACACGCTGTTCAATTTCAGCAAAAAGGCGGATGGGATCGGCACCGGCTAAAAATCGCATGATATCGATATCATGCGGGGCAAGGTCCACTACTACGCCAACATCCTGAATACGAGTGGGGAAAGGGCCTGCACGACGGCAAAAGATTTGAAAAATGCGCCCCAGTTCACCTGCGGTTAATTTTTGTTTGAGTGCCTGGATTGCCGGATTAAATCGGACAACATGTCCAACTGTCAACAATCGCTGGTAGCGGTGAGCAGCCTCGATTAGAGCAGAGCCCTGCTCCAGAGTGGCGGCTATCGGTTTTTCAATCAAAATATGAGCGCCCGATTCCAGTGCGGCCAACGCAATATCATAGTGCAGTGTGGTTGGCGCAGCAATACTTAATGCCTCGGGACGTTCATTATCTAGTAATTTTCGAAAATCGGTATAGGCTGAGACCCCAAACTGCCGGCCAATCGTCTGTGCCGTGGAGGAGTTTTCATCAGCCACAGCAACCAGGTCGGCCTCAGGCAGTTCGTTATAAATTCGGGCATGATTACGCCCCATTGATCCAACGCCAATCACAGCCACTCGGGTCATCGTCTAAGCTCCCAAAAAAGTGTTGATCGCACGAACAACGGTTTCCAAATCTTCCTGGCTCAGGCCTGGATGCACCGGCAGGGACAGCACTTCTGCTGCGGCTTTCTCTGTTTCGGGCAGGGTTTGATTGTACCCCAACTCTTCTACATAGAAGCGCTGCTGGTGGATCGGAACGGGGTAATAGACTTCTGAACCGATGCCCTGTTCTTGAAGCGCGGTGCGCAAGGCGTCTCGCCGACCACCGGGGACACGGATGGTATATTGATGGTACACATGCACATAACCCTCAGGCGTGAAAGGAACCGTGACCCCGTGCAGATGGGTGTTGTAGTAAGCCGCGTTGGATTGACGTTTTTGGTTGAATGCAGGCAGCTTCTTCAACTGCTCCATGCCAATGGCGGCACAGAGATCGGTCATGCGGAAGTTGAAGCCCAGTTCGTCGTGATAATAGCGGCGGCGCATGCCATGGCTGCGAATGACACGGCACTTTTCATTCACGGTCTCATCATCGGTGGTGATCATGCCGCCTTCGCCGGAGGTCATGTTTTTGGTTGGATAGAGGGAGAAAGTGCCGGTGCCAAAGGCACCCGCTTTACGGCCTTGAAATTCAGCGCCATGGCTCTGGCAGGCATCCTCAATCAGAATGAGGTTATGGCGTTCAGCGATGGCGCGCAGGGCAGCCATATCACAGCAAAGGCCAAAAAGATGCACAGGGAGA
The DNA here is from genome assembly GCA_017996955.1 of Longilinea sp. Classification (GTDB taxonomy): domain Bacteria; phylum Chloroflexota; class Anaerolineae; order Anaerolineales; family Anaerolineaceae; genus JAGOFZ01. Next base: position 2,148 of record JAGOFZ010000082.1, on the reverse strand, counting down.
ATCGCCCGGGTGCGAGGGGTGATGGCGGCCTCAACCTGGTTGACATCCAGATTGAAAGTGCGAGGGTCAATATCGACAAAAACCGGACGCGCACCGGCATAAATGACGCTGTTGGCAGAGGCGATAAACGTAAAAGCAGAGGTGATCACTTCATCGCCTGCTTTGAGACCATGCGCCAGCATGGCGACATGGAGCGCGGTCGTGCCGGATGAGGTGGCGATGGCAAAACGCGTTCCGCACATTTGCGCAAAGGCTTCTTCAAAGGCTTTGACACGAGGGCCCTGGGCCAGGATACCCGAATCCAGGACTTCCATAACGGCCTGTTTTTCTTCAGGCCCGATCATGGGTTTGGCAATGTTAATCATCGGTTTGCTCCCAAATAGATTTGAGGAATTCAATTTCGGCGCCGCACTGCGGGCACCCCGCAATGACTTTGTCGCCGTTGATGGAACGCAATCCCAGTGTTTGCCCACAGGGGCAGACAAAACCGCGCAGGCGGGCCGGATTGCCGAAAACGAGGCCATAATCTGGAACGCTACGGGTAACAACGCTGCCAGATCCCACCATTGCCCAGCGGCCAATGGTAATTCCGCAGCGAATGGTTGAATTGGCTCCTAAAGCTGCGCCGCTGCAAATACGCGTTTCAGAGAGAACCCAATCCGTTGCAGCCTTCAGGGATCCGTCTGGGTTAATGGCGCGGGGACGCATGTCATTGGTGAAGCAGACATGAGGGCCAACAAAGACGCCATCTTCCAGCGTTACGCCGTGAAAAACTGAGACATAGTTCTGGATTTTGACATTACTGCCAATCTGCACACCGGCATCGATGTAAACACCTTTGCCAATAATGCAGTTTTGGCCGATGATGGCGCCTTCACGAACCTGGGCCTGATGCCAAATGCTGGACCCTTCGCCAATGACGGCGCCGCTGGATACATCTGCAGTAGGATGAATACGCACGGGCATAAATACCTCACTTCAATGATTCGATATAGTCCGCCGGCACCTGCCGGTATAACAGGGTTAAGAGTGCTTGAGCCGCAGTCAGGTCCCCGGATTCGGTATACCAATCTGCAAGGCGCTGGATGCGCAAAGCCCAGGTATCCGTCACGGGGAGAAGCGGCATTTGAGGGACTAATTCCATTGCCATGGCCGGGCGGCGAAACATGATGGGACCATAGCGCAATAATCCAAATGAGCCGGGGCCATATATGCCCTGTAATTGATAGGTTGAGATGGCATTTTGCCCCAGGCTGACGGCCTGCTCCAGATTGCCCTGCCGATAGGCCAGTTCGGCCTGGAGCCAGTTTAGTTCAAGGGTTTCAGTGGGGTCCACAGCATACGCGAATTGAGCCCGGGCGACCAAATCTGCGGCATCGGCGGTGCGGTCAGCAGACAGGTATAAATCTGCGACGCGCACCAGCAGCAGGAGACGGTCGGGGCGCTGGGCCAGTTCTGCCTCCCATTCAGTCAGGGAAAGCAGCGGGTTGTTCTGCAGCCAGGTTTGGATAAGCTGCTGCCTGAAATCAGTTTGGTGCCAGAAAAAAGCAAAGGCAAGCTCTGGGCTTTCGGTGAGCGCAGCTTGATACGCTATCTCAGCCGTCTTTAAATCCGAGTTAGATTCGGCCGACTGCCCTAAATTGATTTGATACAGGGCCGATTGAGGTGCAGTTGAAGCGGCGGACTGCCAGGCAGATTGAGCTAAAGATGGGTTCCCCTGCACCGTATAGAGGGCGCCGAGATTGGCGGCATTCACGGGCCAGGCAGGCTCCATAGAGCGGACCTGTTCCAATGTATTGATCGCAGTGGGCAGATGAGATGAATCACCTTGACTGGCGAGGACGCTGTTTGCCAGGGCAAGCTGTTGATACGGCATCACTGCCCAGGGATCGCGGGCAGCAGCCCGTTCAAACAACCGGGCTGCCTGAGGCCAGTCGTTACGGTTAGCGGTTTCGACACCCTGACGGTAAGGCCAGGTGAGCCAGAGGTCACCCCAGAGCGCCAGAACAACCAGCAATACCCACCAGGGCCGCCGGCGGGCAGGGAGGAGCGGCTGTGTGCCTCCCAGTGCCATGCCCAGGATTATGACAAAGAGCCAGAGCGCAATTGGTTCAGTATGGAAGCAATCGACAAAGCTGTGGATGCCCA
>JAGOFZ010000081.1 GCA_017996955.1 Longilinea sp. | reverse complement strand
CTTTCTGGCATTAAAACAACATTTCAAGTATATCAATCTTCCGGTATCCCTTCCAGTCACAAATCCGGCTGATTTTGTCGAAGACCTGTGGCGTGGTGTTAGCCGCCGGACGCGGGTTATTTTTCTCAGCCACATCACCTCCCCCACCGCATTGATATTTCCTGTTCGTGAAATTTGCCGGCGGGCACGCGAGGCAGGGATTTTGACTGTTATTGACGGTGCACATGCGCCCGGACAGATTCCGTTAATGCTGGACGAATTGGGCGCCGATTTTTACTCGGGGAATCTGCATAAATGGCTATGCGCACCCAAAGGGGCGGCTTTTCTCTACGCCCGCCCTGAAGTGCAGACGTTAATTGAGCCGCTGGTTGTGAGTTGGGGTTGGGAGAGCGAAACGCCATCTGACTGCCAATTTGTCGATTATCTGGAATGGATGGGAACGCGTGATCTGTCGCCGTTTTTGGCGGTCAAAGATGCTATCGAGTTCCAGGAGACCTATCGCTGGGATCAGGTCAGAGAGCGCTGCCACGCGCTGGCTGCTGCAACTCAAAAACAGATCGTGGAGCTTACAGGTATCCCACCATTGCAGAGCGGTCCAGATGTATGGTTTGCACAAATGATGACCGCCCCCCTTCCACCTCAGACAGATTTGGCGTGGTTAAAACAAGCCCTGTATGATACCTATCACATTGAAGTGCCCTTGATTCGCTGGAATGAGCAGGCGTTGATCCGGGTTTCTTTCCAGGGATATAACACTCAGAGCGATGCAGATCGATTGATTGCCGCTTTGAAGCGGCTTCTCTACGGCCAGTCAACTTGAGCGCCAGCGGCTGGCTTTGCGATCAATCTCACGGATAAACTGCTCTTTGCCGTCTGTATAGGCCACTGAGTCGTATGGGAATTGGGCGGCAAGTGCTGCTTTCAGGCGGCTGTAAGCTTCAGCTTCGGCAGGATGGGCGATCAAATAATCACGGAAGTTGATATGACGGACAATCTCCGGATTTCCAGTCAGAAACATGTGGACGTGGCAAAAATGCGTTTCGCCAGTAAATTTAACAAAATAGCGTCTGCCAGGGATGCCGTTTTCGCCACGCGGGGCATACCCCAAAGCTTCCATGCGTGGATTTAATTCATCAATTTCATCCAGGTTCAGCACTTCCGCCAGCAGATCAAGGGTGGGTTTTGCCATAATTCCTGGAATGGCTGTACTGCCGATATGATGAATTGCCAGGATAGACGCGCCTAGAGCGCGCATAATTTGAGCAGCCTCTTTGGTTGCCATATCTGCCCAGACTGGATCGTGGGGTACGATTTCAATTTTCCGCATGAGTGGAATCGCCTTCCGTCAAAACTGGGACAAGGATGTCGTCCATCAGATTCTGCAAATCCTGACCGTTCAAAAACGGCAACGAGGCTACCTTGCCATGAGCCATACCACGAAGCGGCCGCGACCAATGCAATACAGCGCGTGTATCTGCGGGATAGTGAGACTTACGGGCGCCGATATTCACCCAGCGAGTGCGGGATAAGGTTTGCTCCCAATCCTGCCAGGGGACCAAGTCGGGCGTCAGAGAGAAGGTGGAGAGGACAGAAAAGTACAACGTCAGGGCAGGATCAATTTTCGGCAGCATGGATTGGAGAAAATGGCGACTATCTTCCGTATTAAAAATGAGCCAGAGCGGCAGCAATCCCAGGCGTTCCACGGAGGTTACATCGTACTGCGAAAACATTTCTATTAATACGCCAGCCGGTTGACGGTCTGCTCGGCGCAGGCGTTGAGACATGGCATAGAACGCCAGTTTGGAAAAATCGTGAGGATGCGGCAGGGAAATACGGCGGAATTGATAGCCTGCTTGCCGACAAAACTGCTCCAGGGCTTCGGCTAAACCGGGCTCGCTGCCCCATTCAGATTCCGGGCCCAATTCCAGCGGGTAATCATCCAAACGCCAATTGGAGTGCTTGAGGCCAATACTGCGGCAGTATCGCTCCAGGCGTTCACTGCCTGACAAAAACTCTGCTGCAGAAATATCTCCCCAGCCGCCGACTTGAAAGACGCGCCGTTCTGCCAGACGGTAGCGTTGCCAGAGCGCCTGCCCCTCCAGATAAATTACTTCACCGCCGGGCAATAGTCTTTGGCGAATGAAATTGACGTAAGCTTCTGGTAAGCCCATCAACTTGAGGCGCAGATGATTGACACGGCGCGTTAACCAGCCATCATGGACGGGGTCATAATGTTGGATGGTCATAAGGCCAGGATTGGTATCTACGATCTGTTGGGCCAGGGCATTGGAACGATGCAGATATTCTTGAACATTACCATCCAGAGCCCCGCCGGCAAGCGTCAAGACAAAGGCTTGCGGCAGAAACGGTCCACCCAGAGAAACAGCCAGATGAGCAGCAGCGCCGCCAATCGGGACGCCGATTGTGATGGCCGGAAAGCGTCCTGGCAGGGCAACATAATCTGACAGGCGTTCCTTGATGAGGGTGTTCATCAAGGAAGCGTCAAGACTGGCAGGATTAAGCGCAATGGGGGCCTGGGCTCTTGGCATCACCCAGAGGGCCACCGAGCGCGGTAAGACTCCAAGGATATCCAGCGCGGCGCGCTGCCATCGAGCTAGAGAGTAAGCATCACAAAAATCATCCCGGAGGGCGGCGGCAACGGTGCGTGTGACCAGTGGCGATGAGCTTTCGGGGCTTTCTAGAGGAGACATTATGCAATCAGCCTGTATTTTCTGAATTGTAACCCGTATAATAGTGATTATACTCACAGATTGAGGTTGCCATGACAGAGATTTCATTAGCCTTAGGCGGCGGCGGTATTAAAGGGATTGCCCACATTGGAGTGCTGCGCGTATTGGAAAAGCATGGCTTTGAGGTCAAAGCTATTGCAGGAACAAGCGCTGGCGGTATCGTAGGGGCCACTTACGCTGCCGGCCTCACTCCCGATAAAATCGATCAAATCATTACTCAAGCAAATCAGAAAAAGCTCTTTGCCCGCGCCAAGCAGGAAGGGCCAGCGCTAATGGGCTTAAGCGGATTGTATGAGTTGTTGACAACGGCCCTGGGCGATATTACCTTTAACGAGTTAAAGATCTCCTTTGCTTGTACTTCGGTTGAGCTGGAAACCGGGCAGGAAATGATTTTGAATCAGGGGCGGGTTGTGGATGCGATTATGGCAACCATTGCTGTGCCAGGCATTTTTCCGGCAAAATGGATTAACGGTTTTCAACTGGTTGATGGCGGTATTATTGATCCCGTTCCTGTGGCGCTGGCACGGTGGCTGGCGCCTAATTTGCCCGTAGTTGCGGTTTGCCTTTCGCCAGAACAAAAAGAATGGGCGTATCTGCCACCTATTGACTTCACATCGGCACCGTTACCCAGGCCCATTGTGGAGCAAATTTCAAAGCTGCGCATCAGCCAGGCTTTTAGAATTTATCTGGAAGCAATGGAAATCACATCCCGGTCAGTAGCAGAACTACGTCTACAAATTGACACCCCTGAGGTGCTAATCCGCCCAGACGTAATCCGATTTGGTATTTTAGATGAAGTGGCGCCAGAAAAATTAATGGCGCTGGGTGAGCAGGCCGCTGAAGAAGCAATTCCAGAAATTCGAAAGGCGACAGCCTGGCCGCGCAAATTACCCCGATTATTCCGGCGGGCTAACGTGCCGGGGAAAATCTTGCCGGTCAATGAAGACGAGGACGAGCCAACACAATGAGTCGGGATTTACGTCGCTATCGACAGCAAACAACAACCCGATTAATATTTGGCGCTCTCCTGCTGCTATTTCTGGTTGGCGATGGCTTAATCTATCTGATATACGGCAAAGGGGCTGCCTTGATGGGATTATTATGTATTGGGGGTGCCTTCATACCCATCGGGGTCACCCTGTTGATTCTGCAGGGTATGGATTGGATTGTCAGGCGCGCCAACAAAGAGGACAAATAGATTCATGGGCACCGATATATTGCAGATCGGGAATTGGGTTGTGCGGTACAAAGCCACCGCGTCAAGTCAGAATGCCAATGTACTTGTTATGCTACATGGCTGGACCGGGGACGAGAACGCGATGTGGGTGTTTGCGCGCAACCTCCCCGATAATTTTTGGATTTTAGCCCCACGCGGGACCCAGACGGCAAATGAGACAGGCTATGGCTGGACCAGAATTAACGCAGGGTTCGTGGATTATCGGGCGGCGGCGGTCGATCTTATGCAGGGGATTAGCACCTGGTTTGAGGCTCTGCAAATCAAAGCGGGACCTTTTTCCGTATTTGGTTTCAGTCAGGGGGCGGCAATGGCCTTGTCTTTGGTGTTGTTATTCCCAGACCAAATCAAGTCAGCCATGAGCGTAGCGGGTTTCTTGCCAGCTGATGCCAACGACCTATCGATCAGAACGCCATTGAACGGCAAACCCATATATATCGCCCATGGCACACAGGATCTGATTGTTCCGGTTGAAAAAGCGCGTTCAGCAGCCAGGTTTTTGACGGACTGCGGCGCAGATGTGACTTACTGCGAGAATAACGGGGGCCACAAACTGAGCCTGGATTGTTTCAAGGGGCTGGAAGAATTTATTGTCCGGCACCATTAATCAACGGCGCTGGAGCAGCGCAAATAAACCTGTTACCACGCCGATAATCAACAAGATCAGAATAATCAGTCCCATGGGAACACCGGCTACCGTAGCGCTGCCGGCGTTTTCATTATAAGTTGGGATAATGAGCGGCGGTGGGGCTGTAAATGTCGGCAGGCGGGTCGGGGCGCTGGTGACAATAAACTGAGCCGCCATGGTAGGGTCAATAGTAGAAGTGACCTGCGGAGTCGGGGTGGCAGGGGGTTCAACAGCCGGAACTGTTCCGCCGGTAATGCCGACAAATGAAGCCCAGACCCATCCAGTACCTCCGGGGGCGCCAGGGTATTCGATCAGCACCCATTCATTGCCGGGTGTACGCCCCAGGGCGGGAACTTCCTGCCCCAGGACCAGCACGCCGACAATCGGCGCCAGAGTGCTGGGATAAGCGCGCACATTGGCGAAATTTTCGGTTTGGCCGGGCAAGACTGCCGCAACGGGGCCCTTTGGCGTGGAGGTAACGGTTGCTATCGATCCAGTAGGAAGCTGGTAAAGCCCAGAGGCCTGGGCGGTGAGCGGCAAAGCCAGTAGGAGCGTCATCCCGAGTAAGACAATTAGAAATAAGCCAAGAAAATGGTTGTTTTTCATCAATTCATCCATGCGATTGTTGTTTATTTTTTATCAATCCCGATTATAATCTGAAGTATGCAATCTCGCATTTTTCATGGTGATTTAAAACCTGCTGATCTTGCCCGAGCATTAATGGGCCATTTTCATCGCGGAAATTTACGCGTCCAACAAATTGGTGACCGAGAAAAAATCACGGTTCAAATTGCCACGACCAATATGCCCAGCGCTGGAGGGCAAACCGCGCTTGGCGTTGCCATTCAGAAAGTTGAAGATGGCATTATGGTCAGCGTGGGCAAACAAGCCTGGCTGGGTGTCGCTGCAAGCCTGGGGCGAACCGCGTTGCAGGCATTGCGCAATCCATTGAGTTTGCTTGGCAACCTGGACGATATTGCTCAAGATATTGAATATTTACGGCTCTCAGAAGAAGTTTGGGAAGCTATCGATTCCGCAGCCCGAGCAGCCGGGGTAAGCACTGAACTTTCAGAACGGCTGCGGCGGATGGTTTGTAATTACTGCAACACGGCCAACCCGGTTGGAGAACCCCGCTGTATTGCGTGCGGGGCCCCCCTGGGTGATGTTCAGCCCCGGACGTGCAAAAAGTGTGGATTTGTGGCTCGCAATGATGAGCGTTTTTGCACACAATGCGGACAACCCCTCTGAGGATTTTTTATGGAATTGCATAATGCCATTACCGACGTGCCAGGTATTCGTGTGGGGCACGCCCAAAATTTGGATGCGCTGACTGGATGCACGGTGGTTTTGTGCGAATCGGGGGCAGTTGGTGGGGTTGATCAACGCGGGGGGGCACCCGGAACTCGCGAGACCGATGCGCTCCGCCCGATGCACCTGGTAGATCAGGTTCATGGGGTGTTGCTGACTGGCGGGTCGGCTTTTGGGCTGGATGCTGCCAGCGGCGTTATGCGTTATTTGGAAGAGCGCGGGGTTGGCTTCAATACCGGCGTAGCCAAGGTGCCGATTGTGCCGGCGGCGGTCTTGTTTGATCTAGCAATCGGGCGAGCGGATATCCGCCCGGATGCGGCGATGGGATATGAAGCCTGCCAGAACGCGTCGAATGCGGTGCCAGCGCAGGGAAATGTTGGCGCCGGAACTGGCGCAACCGTTGGCAAAGTCCTGGGGCCCAAACAAGCGATGAAGTCGGGCATTGGGACAGCCAGTATGGATATTGGCGGCGGGATTATTGTTGGTGCGATTGTGGCGGTGAACGCATTTGGCGATGTGGTTGACCCCGAAAATCAACACATTATCGCTGGGGCACGATCGGTTTCAAGCGGACCGATCAAAATTGGTGCAACCGAATCGTTTGCGGATACATTGCAAACCATGAAAACCCTGGTGGGGCGCGTGGTGCTCGATTTTGCGGGGCGGCAAAACACAGTCATTGGTGTTGTGGCGACTAACGCGCGCTTGTCCAAAGAAGAAGTGAACAAAGTTGCGCAGATGGCCCATAACGGATTGGCGCTGTCTCTACGCCCAGCGCATACTATGATGGACGGGGATACCATTTTTGCATTGGCAACCGGTCAGCGGAAAGCCGATGTCAATATTGTTGGCGCATTTGCGGCGCAAGTGACCGCCCAGGCGATTATTCAGGCTGTTAAAGCAGCTCAACCGGCTGGAGGTTTACCAGCTGCGAGTGCATAACAGGGCGTTTTATCTATAAATCTCATTCACAGGCAAAGGACCCATGCCCGAACATCCACTGCGAATTTTCTCCGGCTCCGCCCATCCCGAACTTGCTCAGGAAATTGCCAATCTACTTGGTGTTTTGGTTGGAAGATCAACAACCCGCCGATTGCCCGATTCTGAAATCCATGTGATGATCGATGAGGTTGTCCGCGATCAGGATGTCTTTTTGATTCAACCCTGCTGCGCGCCTGTGAATGA
>JAGOFZ010000004.1 GCA_017996955.1 Longilinea sp. | reverse complement strand
GAGGGGGGTTATTTGCGTCATGGGATCGCTATTGGTTCTCCTCATCCTATGGATTTGCCGAAGACAGTGTGGAGGTTGGGGTGGGGGTGTCTTCTGGCGGTAATGTATGTGTGGCTGTGGGGGTATGGCTCGGTAGAGGTGTATTTGTGGGGGTTGGACTCAGCGTTGGGGTGGGGGTAGCCGTCACCGTGCGGGTGGGCGGCAGGAAGGGCGTGTAGGTGATGCTGGGGGTCCAGGTTATGGTGGGGGTGGGACTGACTGTGAATGTGGGGAAATTCAATGGGGTTGAGGTTAAGGTGAGCGCGGCAGTTGGTCCGAGCAGGGTTTCAGTGGGCGCCATGAGGGTTGCCGTGGGCGGCAAGGGGGTTTTCTGAAGCGCCTGCCCCACCTGAAACACAATGAAACCCAGGCAATAACACGGCAGGGTCGCCAAAATAATTAACACCAGGGTCGATCGGGTTCGGGTGCGCCGGTCAGCCGTTGATTTCATTGAAGAGACTCCACCTGTCCATTATAAAGCGGGGTGGTTGTCATGGCAAGCATAAAAGGCAGGGGATTCTTAACCATAAATCACTACTTCAACTCATGGATATTAACTGAGCCGCGCTGGTGCATCTCTTGCTTGACTGCCAGATAGAGGCTTTCGGCTCTCAGTTCGGTAATGGTGTAGCAGGGGGCATTAAGATGTTCAGCCAGCGCCTGAGCCAGCCCCTGGTCAAAAGCGGCGTGCTCCATATTGATGACAACGCAATGGGTCTTATCTTCGGCGATGCCTTCTGCCACGCGGTAGGCTTCTTCCTGCGGGGGCAGGTGGCCCATTGAAACATTGCCCGCGCCATCGGTCAAGACCAGGAGCAGGGGCATTACGTCTGGGTGAAAGACTTTTTCGTGACGCAGAACATCGGTAGCCATCTGCAGACCGGCGGCAAGCGGGGTTTTGCCCCCCACCGGGATGTTGAGCAGGGCGCGCTGCGCCAGCAGAACCGAGTTGGTGGGCGGCAGCACCAGAGTGGCGCGGTCTTTCTGGAAGACAATCAGGCCCACGCGGTCGCGGCGCTGATAGGCATCCGTCAGCAGGGAGAGGATGGCGCCCTTGGTGGCAGCCATGCGCTCGGCAACAGCCATGGACCAGGAGGCATCCACCAGGAAGAGGATGAGGTTGGCGGCGCGGCGAACGCGCACCTTGCGCATGTAATCGCCGGGCTGGACGGCAAAAGCAACCCGCTGGCGCTGTTCGGCGCGACGGCGTTGAAATGGGGCGGCCGCGCGAAGGGTGGCATCAAAGGCCAGGTCGTAGGGATTGCCGTTGGAAGGACGCGCCTGCACATAGCGGCCGCGCTTGCGCTCGGTACGGGTGCGGGAACGCCGCCCGGCATAACGCCGGATCATTTTATCCAGAGGGGTATCCAGCCGCCGGGGCATGAAGGATTCGGTGGGTTTTACCTTCTGGCCACCTTCCCACCAGTGCGCGGTGGACTGGTCAAACACCGAATCAGGGCCGGGTTCAGGTTCGCCTTCGGGGTTTGGGCCTTCACCCAGCTCTACGTTAGAAACTTTTTTTTTTGTCCGGTGGTGTCTTCGTCGGTCTCTTCGCCTTCTTCTTCACGCTGCTGCCCGGTGCTGACGCTGCCCTGAAGCTGCTCAATGCGATCTTGCAGTTGTTCCATTGAGAGTTCGGACTGGTTGAACGGGCCGCGGCGGATGCGGTGGGGCAGGGCCAGTTCAGCTGCCAGGGCAATATCCCGGTCGGTGATGGCGGTGCGGCCTTCAAAGGCGGCCTGAGCGCGTGCGGCTTTCAGGATGACGAGGTCGGCGCGGTGGCCGTCCACATTGAGGGAAGAGGTAAGCGCGGCGATGGAGAGCAGGTCGCGGCGGGTATGCGTGACCTGATCCAGCAGGCGGCGGGCAGATTCAATCTGGCGGGAGAGCTCGCCTTCTTTGGGCAGCCAATCCTGGCGGAAACGCTCGGCATCGGATTCAAAGGCGAGGTTACGTTCCATAATAATCACGCGTTCGCGCGGTTCGCGAATGCCAAAGATTTCAACGGAGAGGGCAAAGCGGTCCAGAAGCTGAGGGCGCAGGTCGCCTTCTTCGGGGTTCATGGTGCCGACGAGGATAAAGCGCGCCGGGTGGGTGAAGGAGATGCCTTCACGCTCGACGATGTTCATGCCCATGGCGGCAGAATCGAGCAGCACATCCACGACATGATCATCCAACAGGTTGACTTCATCTATGTACAGCAAGCCGCGGTTTGCAGCCGCCAGAATACCGGCATCAAAACGGCGCTCGCCCTGCTGAATAGCTTTTTCAATATCGAGGGTACCAACCACACGGTCTTCGGTTGCCGAGACCGGCAGGTTGACAAAAGAGGTCCGCCGGGTGGCGACGGGCAGCGTTTCACCCCGGGCTACGCGTTCACGACATTCGGTACACCAGGTGTTGGGGGTTTCGGGATCGCAGCCAAAGCGGCAATCGCTAACGACGTTGACTTCGGGTAATAGTTCGGCAAGGGCGCGGGCAGCGGTGGATTTTGCCGTGCCACGCTCGCCGCGGATCAAGACACCACCAATACGAGGATTGACGGCATTCAAGACCAGGGCGCGGCGCATGCGTTCTTGACCAACAATTGCGGTAAATGGGTAAATGACTGCCATAGCGGGTACTCTTTTGCTTGAAAGTTTAGTGCGGCTCTAAGTGTACCACCACCCGAAAAGGCTTTCAAGTTACGGATGATGGCTTTGTATATGTTTATTGGCATATTTGAGGTGATTCAACGGCGCGATGTGTTTTGTTAACAGATTGTTAAATCTCTGGTAAAATTAAATTTCACCCTGGTGCGGTCTGAATTTAATGGGAGCCGGGGATGATAAGGATGGGCAACATGAGCCTGAAAAATATCTTCAAACCCAAACCAGATAAGTTCCTGCAGTTGTTAATCGAACAAACCAACCTGACCATCAAGGGGTTGGAAGCGCTGACGCAGTACATGCACAAGCGCAACTCATCTCTGGCGAAACAGGTGGCTGATACTGAGCGGCAGGCGGATGAAGTGCGGCGGATTTTAGTGGAAGAATTGACGCGCACTTTCGTCACGCCGCTGGATCGGGAGGATATTTTCTCGCTCTCGCGCGAGATTGATGACGTGCTGGATTATGCCGCGACCACGGTGGAAGAAATGGAAGTGCTGGACGTATCCCCCACCCCGTATATGGAGCGCATGGCTTCGCTGCTGCATGATGCAGCGGTGGAAATTGACCTGGCAGTGCAGCGCCTGCAAGACAAGCATTACACGGTTGCCAGCGATCACTCGCAGCGTGCCAAAGCGCTGGAGAACCGGGTTGAGCAGGTGTACCGCGAGGCGATTGCCGATTTATTTCAGGAGCCCAAGAACCTCAAACAGGTGATGACGATCTTGAAAGTGCGGGAAATTTACCGCCACCTGAGCAACGCGGCAGATCGAGAAGATACGGCGGCAAATGTCATCTCGGACATATTAATGAAAATGAGCTAGGCTATGACCACGCTGCTTGTCATCCTGATTGGGCTGGCTCTGGTTTTTGATTTTCTCAACGGGTTTCACGATTCCAGCAATCTGGTAGCCACCATCATCTCCTCGCGGGCGATGTCGCCGCGGATGGCCCTGACGCTGACGGCGATTGCCGAGTTTGTGGGGCCGTTTATTTTCGGTGTTGCAGTGGCCTCGACGATTGGCGAAGGGATTGTACCGCCGCACAGTGTGACCCTGCCGGTGCTGCTGGCTGCGCTGACCAGCGCCATCCTCTGGAACCTGATTACATGGTTTTTGGGCATTCCCAGCAGTTCATCCCATGCGATGATCGGGGGATTGATCGGTGCGGTGGCGGCGGGGGTGGGTTTTCAAAATATTCAGTTAGCCGGGCTGACCAAAATTTTCCTGGCTTTGTTTTTATCGCCAGTGCTGGGACTGCTGGCGGGCTATCTTTTGACCCGGCTGGTGTACTTTTTGGCCCGGCGAGCCAGCCCTAAAATTAACGTTTTTTTCAAGCGGGCTCAAATTGTGACGGCTGTGGGTCTGGCCTTGAGCCATGGCGCCAACGATGCCCAGAAAACCATGGGGATTATTACACTGGGGCTGGTGACTGCGGGGAGCCTGGCTGAATTCAAGGTGCCGATCTGGGTGGTGGCGATCAGTGCGGGGGCGATTGCCCTGGGTACCTCAGTGGGCGGCTGGCGTCTGATCCGCACACTGGGGGGCAAGTTTTACAAAATTCGCCCGGTGCACGGCTTTTGCACGCAGATCAGTTCGGCGGCGGTCATTCTGGGCGCGGCACTGCTGGGCGGTCCGGTCAGCACAACGCAGGTGGTCAGTTCGGCAATTATGGGGGTGGGTTCGGCTGAACGGTTAAGCAAGGTGCGGTGGAACGTTGCCGGGCAGATTGCTGTGGCCTGGCTGCTGACCATTCCGGCAACCATGCTGGTTTCTGCGGGGGTTTATTACCTGTTTAGACCGCTGATGGGAAATTGAGTGCCCTCCCATTGTTGACAATCCGGATATCTGTACTATACTTCAAATAAGCCATCTGGCTGGGACACAAAAATAGCCTAATTTTTGGAGGAAAAGATGACAAAACTCATTGATATTGAAGGCATTGGCGAAGCTTATGCTGTAAAGTTGAAGGCTGTGGGTATCGCCACCGTTGAAGCACTGCTTGAAAAGGGTTCAACCACCAAGGGTCGCAAAGAACTGGCTGAGAAAACCGGCATCAGCGATGCATTGATCCTCAAGTGGGTCAACCGGGCCGACCTGTTCCGCATCAAGGGTATTGGCAGCGAATATGGCGACCTGCTGGAAGCCGCCGGTGTTGATACGGTGCCTGAACTGGCGCAGCGCAAAGCTGAGAACCTGCTGCCCAAGATGACCGAAGTGAACGATGCCAAGAAACTGGTGCGCCGCATGCCCACCCTCAAGATGGTGGCGGCATGGGTTGAAGAAGCCAAGAAACTGCCCCGGATTGTTAACTACTAATCTACAGGAGCTTTAAAATGCTCAAAGAGTTTAAGGAATTTGCCCTAAAGGGCAGCCTGCTCGATCTGGCAATTGGCTTTATCATTGGCGGCGCGTTTGGTAAGATCGTCACCTCGCTGGTGAATGATATTATCATGCCACCCATTGGTCTGCTGCTGGGCAAGGTCAACTTTACGGACCTGTTCTGGGCGCTGGATGGCGGCACCTATGCCTCACTCCAGGCGGCCAAAGACGCTGGCGCACCGACTTTGAACTATGGGCTGTTCTTGAATACAATCATTGACTTTGTGATCGTGGCTTTTGTGCTGTTTCTGATCATCAAACAGGTGAACAAACTGCGCAAACCCGCTCCGGCGGCGGCCCCCACGACCAAGGACTGCCCCTACTGCAAGACGAGCATTCCGATTGGCGCTACCCGCTGCCCGAACTGCACGTCTGAACTATAATCATCACGGTTTCGCTGTAAATTCCAAGCCGCCCTCACCAACCCTGAGGGCGGCTTTATAGTACAATCAGGACACTCCTTATATATTTCAGCAATTCTATGAAGATTTATTTTGTACGGCACGGCGAAAGCGAAGCCAATGTCTTGAAGGTATTTTCCAACCGGCCTGGCAAGCATGGGCTGACCGATACAGGCCGCCAGCAGGCGAATGAACTGGCAGCCCGGCTGATTGGCATTCGGTTTGAGCGCATTTTTGCCAGCCCGCTGTTAAGAGCCCAGCAAACTGCCGAAATCCTCAACCAGGGGATTGGGGCCGTCATCGAAACCACCGATGCGCTGCGCGAATATGATCTGGGCAATCTGGAAGAAACCTCGTATGATGTTGGCGGAGCAGCCTGGCGTGAAACCATGGATGCCTGGCTGCTGCGGCAGGACTGGGATGCCCGAACCGGGACAGGTGAAAACTTTTATGAGATTCGGGGGCGGTTTGAGCCGTTTGTGCAGTCACTGGTCCGGTATTATGGGGGGATGGATGTAAATTTGCTCTGTGTGGGGCACGGCGGGTTGTATCGCTGTATGCTGCCGGTTGTACTGAACAACATCAGCTTTGAAGCAGCGCGCGATTTGTCCATCCATTACGCCAGTGCCATTATTGCCCAAAAAGACGGGCAGGGTTTGATGTGTGTTCAATGGGGTGATCAGGTGATATTATGACGCGCGCCGCCGCGATTGTAATTCGAGATGGCATGGTGGCGCTCATCCGGCGGGTGCGGGACGGGCAGCTATACTACATCTTTACGGGGGGACGAATGGAGCCTGGTGAAACGCCCGAAGAAGCTACCGTTCGAGAAGTGATGGAAGAGCTCGGATTAGTCATCGAGTTGGGTCCACTGGCTGCCATTGTGACATTCCGGGGACAGCAGCAATTTTATTTTCGGACCTATCGAATCAGCGGCGGATTTTTTGGCGCAGGACTGGGCCCCGAAATGCTGGGGCAGTATCCGCCAGAAAACGGTTTGTATGAACCCGTCTGGCTGCCAATCGACCAGTTATTGACAGAGCCAGTACTGCCCCGCCCGGTGGCGCAACTGGTTGTCCAGGCACAGGTCAGCGGCTGGTCGGAAAAAGTTCAAGAATATCCAGAGGGATGATTTTGCAACCGATGACCATTGCCCCCCTGCAAGTCATTCGGCTTGCAGAACTAAAAACCGTCATGACCGGCTACACTACTACCGAAAAGTACACCGTCAGCAAGGGGGAGAATGATTTTGAAACCCACCTGCGGCTGGCGTTGGCGCAGCTGCCCCAGCCCTACACCCGGCACTTTGATGAGGAAATCTCGGCTGAAGATTTGGAGCGCTATGAGCAGGCAATCAAAGAAGGCCTGTCGCTGGGCTGCTGGCAGGGAAAGCGGCTGGTGGGGCTGGCTATCGCTGAAACCCATCACTGGAACCGGATTCTGTGGATTCATGAGTTTCATATTGCGGCAAATGTGCGCGGCCAGGGGCTGGGGCGGCAGTTAATGGATGCCATGGCAGACCGAGCCCGCCAGAACGGGCTGCGGGCACTGCAAGTGGAAACTCAAAATACCAATGTTCCAGCCATTCGCTTCTACCGGCAGGTGGGGTATGAAATTGAAGCCATTGATCTATCGTATTACACGAACCGGGATGTGGAAGATTATGAAGTGGCGATTTTTATGCGGCGCAAATTGATGGCTTAACCAGCCCAATCTGCGCTACAATGACATTGTAAATTGATTTTTCAAGGAGGCTGTTATGAAAAGCGAAAATCGGGCGGGGTTGGTGATTGGTGGCTTGCTAATATTGACAGGAGCTGTCTTTCTGGTGTCCAACTTTGTAGCGGGGTATCATATCCTGCGGAGTTGGCCGATTATATTTTTCATTCTGGCAGCGGGGTTCGCCGTCTGGCCCTTCGTTTTTCCAGCCGCCAAGCAGGGTCTGGCAGGGCTGTTGATACCGGCCGCCATTTTGCTGACCCTGGGGCTCATTTTTATGTACAATACCCTGTCACAAGACTGGGGCGCGTGGGCTTATCTGTGGATCTTGCTGCCCGGCAGCGTGGGGTTGGGGCTGGCGGTAGCCGGCTGGATCGGTGAATGGGGCCGTGCGACGGTCAATGTGGGGTTGTGGATGCTGGGCATCAGCCTGCTGGTCTTTGCATTTTTCAGCACCCTGTTTGGGCAAATGGCCATCCGCATTGCCGGAGCGGGGATCTTGATTCTGTGCGGTGCGCTGCTGCTGTGGCGCGCGCTGCAAAAACCGAAAACGCCATGAGCACGCAGATTACCTGGTATGGACACGCCACGCTGGGCGTGGAGACTGAAGGCTACCACCTGCTGATTGACCCGTTCTTCAGCGGCAACAAGGCTGCACCAATCAGCGCTGAGCAGGTGAAGGCAGATGCCATTCTAATCACACACGGGCACGGCGACCATGTGGGCGATGCCATTGCAATTGCCCAGCGGACAAAGGCCGTGGTGATCAGCAATTTTGAGATTTGCAACTGGCTTAAAAAGAACGGCGTTGCCAACCTGCACGGGCAGCACATCGGCGGAGGCTATGCGCACCCCTTCGGGTATGTCAAGCTGACCCCCGCGCTGCACGGCTGCTCTCTGCCCGATGGCAGTTACGGCGGGCTGGCGGGTGGGTTTCTCATCACCACACGGGATGGGAAAAAGCTGTATTTTGCCGGCGATACCGGATTGTTTGGCGATATGAAGCTGATTGGTGAAGGCGGCCTGGACCTGGCTGCGCTACCAATTGGCGATAATTACACCATGGGCCCGGTGGATGCTCTGCGAGCGGTTCGGATGCTGGCGCCCAGGCATGTCATCCCAATTCATTTCAATACATTTGAGCTGATTGCTCAGGATGCTCTGGCATGGAAAGCCCAGGTTGAGACCGAGACAACCGCCAGCGTGCAGGTCTTGAAACCCGGCGACACATTCCTGCTCGATTAGGGCTTTAGCTGATTGAGGCAACTGACAGCCGCCCGGCTGCTTGAGGCGGATGGGCGGTGAGTTTTGCTGAAAGCTGGCTGGCAACCTGGCATTTGCCGCCAGGATGATAGGTTTTGATGGGAACCTAAAATTACACTTGGAACATCATGAGGACCCATGAGCACACCTAAATTTTACGATCTGACGCCTGATGAACGCCGGAAGCAAATTGCCCGGCAGGTCAGCCTGACTGATGAAGAATTCGATGCGCTCAGCGGCTGCACCGGGTTAAGCCTGGAACAGGCTGACCACATGATTGAGAATGTGATTGGCACGTATGCCCTGCCCCTGGGAATTGCGCAAAACTTTGTGATCAATGGGCGGGCGGTATGGGTGCCGATGGTGGTGGAAGAACCCTCGATTGTTGCCGGGGCATCTTTCATGGCGCGGCTGGTGCGCGGCGGGGGCGGCTTTACCACCAGCAGCGACGAGCCTCTGATGATTGGGCAGATGCAGGTCCTGAATCTATCAGACCCGGTGGGGGCGCAGCAGCGTTTGCTGGCCCAGAAAGACCGGCTGCTGGCAGCCGCCGCGGCGATTGACCCGGTGCTGGAGCGGCTGGGCGGTGGACCGCGCGATCTGGAAGTGCGGTTGATTGAAGAATCACCGATTGGACCCTTTGTGGTTGTGCATCTGATCTACGATGTGCGAGACGCAATGGGCGCCAACGCCATTAACACAGCGACCGAGCGCTTGACGCCACTGGTGGCAGAGATCAGCGGCGGGCGGGTGCACCTGCGGATTTTATCCAACCTGGCAGACCGGCGGCTGGCGCGGGCTCGCGGCATGGTGCCGCTGACCGACCTGGCGTTTGGCGATTTTGGCGCCGAGCAGGTGCGGGATGGCATTCTGGCGGCGTGGGCGTTTGCAGCGGCAGACCCCTACCGGGCAGCGACCCACAACAAGGGTATTATGAACGGGATTGATGCCGTGGTACTGGCAACGGCCAACGATTGGCGGGCGATTGAAGCCGGGGCGCATGCCTATGCGGCGCGGGCAGGGCGGTACACCAGCCTTTCTACCTGGAGTAAGGACGAAGACGGCAACCTGGTGGGCGAGCTGGAACTGCCGATGGCGGTGGGGATTGTGGGCGGGGCAACCCGGGTGCACCCCGGCGCGCGCGCGGCACTGAAACTGATGGGGGTGAAGACCGCACGAGACCTGGCGGAAATTATCACTGCGGTAGGACTGGCACAAAATCTGGCGGCGCTGCGAGCCCTGGCAACTGAAGGGATTCAGCGCGGGCATATGACGCTGCACGCCCGGCAGGTCGCGGTGGCGGCTGGAGCAACATCTGATGAAGTTCAACGGGTGGCAGACCGCATGGTGCAAGAAAAAGCGGTACGGCTGGACCGGGCTGAAATGATACTTAAAGAAATTCGTGAGGAAAAACGATGACTGAGACCCAACCTGCTTTACTCCTAAAACCCAACCGACCGGTTGGAATCATCGGGTACGGGGCGTATGTCCCCCGCTACCGGCTGCCCGCGGCAGAGGTGGCGCGGGTGTGGACAGGCAAATCCGGCGGTGGACTGCCGGTTAAAGAAAAGGCCGTTGCCGGGCTGGATGAGGATGTGATTACCATGTCCATTGAAGCTGCCCGCAATGCGCTGCACCGGGCTGGCATTGCGCCGGATGCGCTGCGAGCGGTGTGGGTGGGCTCTGAGTCCCATCCGTATGCGGTCAAACCCAGTGGGACGGTGGTGGCTGAGGCCATTGGCGCGGCGCCCCATGTGCAGGCTGGTGACTGGCAGTTTGCGTGCAAAGCCGGCACCGAAGCGATGGTGGCAGCCATTGGGCTGGTAGGCTCGGGGATGGGCGACTATGCCCTGGCTATTGGCGCGGATACGGCCCAGGGGCGGCCCGGCGACGCGCTGGAATACACGGCGGCCTCGGGCGCGGCGGCATATATTTTAGGGCCAGCCGAGGAAGCCCTGGCGGTGATTGAGGCGACCTACTCTTTTGTGACCGACACGCCGGATTTCTGGCGGCGGCCTTACCAGCATTATCCCGAACACGGGCAGCGCTTTACGGGCGAACCGGCTTATTTCAAACATGTCTATGAGGCGGCGCATCACCTGATGGAAGCCACCGGCACGCAGGCCAGCGACTACGCCTATGCAGTATTTCATCAGCCTAACACCAAATTCCCGCAGCGGGTGGCAGGGATGCTGGGCTTTACGCCGGAGCAGATCAAGCCGGGGCTGCTCTCGCCGGTGATTGGCAATACCTATGCGGCGGCGGCCATCATTGGGCTGACCGCCATCCTGGATGCGGCCAAACCGGGCGACCGGATTTTGATTACGTCCTTTGGGTCGGGGGCAGGCTCAGATGCGATGGCGCTGACTGTGACCGAAGCGTTGGAAGAGCGCCGCAGCCGGGCGCCGCTGACAACGGATTATATTGCCCGGCGCACACAAATTGATTACGCCACTTATGTGCGCTACCGCGGCAAGTTGGAGGAGTAACCCATGCGCGATGTTGTGATTGCAGGCATTGGGCAAATTCCAGTCGGGGAGCATTGGGAACTTTCACTGCGGACGCTGGCGGCGCGGGCCATGCTGGCGGCGCGGCACGAAGCCGGAATGGAATTGAAGCCGCAGGCGCTCTATATCGGCAATATGCTGGCATCGACGGTCTCGCACCAGTCCAACCTGGGGGCGCTGCTGGCAGATAATACCGGCCTGACCGGGATTGAGGCCTTTACAGTTGAAGCCGCCGACGCCTCTGGCGCAGCCGCCTTCCGGATGGGATACCTGGCAGTAGCCAGTGGAATGGTGGATACAGCGCTGGTGGTGGGGGTTGAAAAGTACACCGATATGGTTGGCTCGGAGTTAGAGTCGGCCATATCTGAAATGACCGATTATGACTGGGAAGCCGTGGAAGGGCTGACCCCGACAGCGCAAGCCGGGCTGCTGATGCAGCGTTACCTGTATGAATACCGGCCGCCCCGCGAGGCATTTGCCGCCTTCCCGCTGCTGGCGCACGCCAACGGCGCCGGGAACCCCAACGCGATGTATCGCAAAGCGATCAAGCCGGAGGTGTATGCCGGGGCGGAGCCGATTTGTGATCCGCTGAATTTGTTCGATATTGCGCCTTATGCTGACGGTGCGGCGGCGGTACTGCTGACCACCGTGGACCGTGTGCCGGCCGGGTTTGCGCACCCGCTGGTCAAGGTGACGGGGTCTGCTTCGGTAATTGACCGCCTGGCGCTGCACGACCGACCGGATTTCCTGCGCTTTGAGGCCGCGCGGCTTTCGATTGAACGCGCCTGCCGGATGGCCGGGATTATGCCGCAAGATGTGGATTTCTTTGAATTGAGCGATACATCGTCCATTCATGCCGCGCTGACGCTGGAGGCCGCCGGACTGGCCCCGCACGGGCAAGCCGCACAGGCGGCGGCTGAGGGACGGTTCAACCTCAACGGCGCACTGCCGATCAACACGCTGGGCGGGCTGAAGGCCCGCGGGCATCCGCTGGGGGCCACGGGGATGTATCAAATTGTGGAAGCGACACTGCAACTCCGCGGCGAAGCCGGGGTTAATCAACTTGGTAAAGCCCGGCGAGCGCTGGTTCAAAACCTGGGCGGGACAGCGGCAACTGCCGTGACCCATGTTTTGGAACGAGTTGAGCGCCAGAATCGGTAACTTGATAGGAATTGATAGACTGTTACCGGTACACTTTGGCACGATACACTTGAAGGAGAAGCAGAAAAAATGGAAATTCCACGTCACTGGCGTTTGAAGAAACAGCGATATTCCCTGGTGGGCGAAACCTGCCCGCACTGCGATGGCAAGATTTTTCCGCCGCGGGATGTTTGCCCGCACTGCGGCGGCGAGGCCAAAACCCCCTATGGCTTTAGCGGACGCGGCAAGGTGTTTTCGTTCACGATGATGCAGGATGCCCCGGCGGGTTACGAAGCCCAGGCGCCCTACACCGTAGCGCTGGTTCAATTGGACGAGGGCCCGGTGATAACCGCACAATTGACTGACCTGGGCGACCAGGCGGTGGAGATTGGCATGCCGGTTGAAATGGTGACCCGCAAGATCCGGCAGGATGGCAATGATCGGGGGATTCTGGTTTATGGGTATAAGTTTAGACCGCTAATGCAGTAAGCATCCAAAGCGCCCTTCAAGTGTGAAGGGCGCTTTATTATCTTTTTCCCAGATATTCAATCAACGAAATAGGAGAGGGACTATGAAACAACCTGTTTTTATGCTGATCCCCAATTTTCTCAAAGATCCCAAAGCGTTTTACCAGAGCGTTCAGCGCAACGAAAACCTGAAGGGCAAGGCTTTGGGGCTGCTGATTTCAATCGTGGTGTTTTTGATGATCTACGGCTTTGTAACGGGGTTATCGCACGGCTGGCTGCAGGGACTTTCCACGGCCATCAAGATGCCGCTGCTGTTTTTACTGACTCTCCTATTTACGCTGCCGGCCCTGTATTTCTTTGCGCTGGCCCTCTTGAATGTGCGTTTTTCGGTGGCTCAGGCCGGGATCATTGTCCTCAGTGGGATTGGGGTGTCGGCGTTCCTGTTGCTGGGGCTGTCGCCGGTGACGCTGTTTTTTGTGCTGACCTCTTCCAATTATGCGTTCTTTCAACTGGTGGCGGTGATATTTGTGGCCATCAGCGGCGTTACGGGACTTTATTACGTTCTCAATGGGTTCAAGTGGGTTGATCAGAATCGGGAAATGGCTAACAGTTCGCTAGGGAATGCCCTGCTGCGCATGTGGGTTGTGCTGTATGGGTTTGTGGGGGCGCAGATGACCTGGCGGCTCAGTCCCTTTATTGGCGATCCATTAACGCCGTTTGAGATCATTCATCCATCCAGAGATAATTTCTTTGTGGACGTGATTAATGCCATCAAACGGGCCACCGGGATGAATACCACCACGGCCACTGAGATTGATTTTGTAGCCGCCCTGTTCTGCGGCGGCGCGCTGCTGGCGCTGGCTATTGGGGTTGGCATCTGGTTGGGGTCACGCAAGAAGGCCCCCACAGCAGCACCCGCACCGAGCCCGGTTGTGCAAGCGGCTATGGTTCCACCCGCCCCGGTTGAGGGTGGGAAAAATCCGCCGGCTGACGTGGGGGATTCGCCCGGCCATGGATAAATGATCTGCCAGATGGTGAGTGCCATCCTGGGATGTTCAAGAGATGGACACCAAGAAAATCGCTTTGATTGATGGTCTATTTTATTGGATTGCAGTCGTCATCCCCAAAATATCATTTGGAGTAAAATAGATTAGATGTTCATTAAGTAAAAGTAGGCCCCACAGCGCATTGACCTGATGTGGGCCAATCCTGCAATCTGCAGGCAGTTTCCTGTCCCCCACTAACGCAAGGATGATAATTGGCCATATGGCCAATAAAAAATTATAAGGAGTTGAAAATGTCAGAATCAATCAAAACGCAATCACCTCAGTTATGCGCTTGGTGCGCTCATCGTAAAGGAGACAAACAGATAACAATAGAAGACCAATGGACATTTACCGATTCTGTTACTAGACAAAGTCATGCAGTCAGTGCGGTTGTTGTGGTTCAACAATGTCCTGAATGCGAAAATTTTATCAAGCGGCTCAAGCCATTTGAGATAATCGTAGATGTTTTAGGAGTAATTTCTTTTATTGGAGCAGTTGTAGGGCAATATTTTTCTATGAAATCTGGAAATTGGTTATTATTGATTTTGCTATGGTTGTACATTCTTTATGGAATTGCTGAAATTATGCTGTTCAATCGGAAAGGTTATTTAAAAAGCTTCTTGATGGGTCTTATTATCAAGATCTTTTTATCAAAAACCCGTCCAGATGGATATTCATTTTCTTCAACAAAATGTTTCCGCGTTATGAGAGACGAGAAAGTCCAGAAAAATTACATATTATTCTCCAATCCAGAATTCCAGGTAGAATTTGAAAAATTAAACCCAGAACTGGCAAAACCCTGAAAGTAAGCGCCTTTATATAAAATCACCGCAAAACAGTGCGCCCCTGATGTGTAGGACGCTTCGCGTGCGCCAATTTGGAGCATTTCACGAGGCGTGCCTTTGGTTTTTCCTGCTTTCAGGCAGAGTTCATGCCCGCCCACACGCAGGTAACGCAAACCGTTGGCTGGCTGATTGCAAATCACATTGAAAGTGACAAACCATGTGGAAAAAGATAAAAATTGCTGTTTTGCTGATTGGTCTATGTTTATTGTCTTTTTATACTTCAACGAGCGTGACGGCAGAACCTTCAGCCCCTGCAGATGTAGTCAACCACACCACCCAGGAGTGTGCTCAGATCTGGCCAGGTGATGAATGCATGTATTGTATACCTGCCGAAGGTTGGGAGTTACTGACCGGGAGTTGTCCGGCAGGTTACACCATCCTTGACCACGCGGCACCGACCGATTGCAGCCTGAGGGCATCTCCTTATTGCTGTCAAACCGTCAATAGTGATTGGGAGGGCTGCGCTTCATCTTCCGGTTATACGCCACCTGTTTCACTTTGTGCCATCCTGGTTTGCACAATGATTATGGGTGTCTGCCTGTTGGTCTGGATGAAAAAGAGGGCCCGTCGGCATTAGTTCAAGCCCATCAGCCACAAGACAGTAAGGCTTTTGGCTGGTAGTAGAATCTTCTGCGGAGCAGAAACATGCAAATCGCAATGATTAACAAGCTGTTTGGTTGTTAACCTAGCCTGCCGTAAAAAGATTAGGAATAGGAAAAGACATGATCATCACATTTCTTGGAACTGCTGCCGCAAATGCTTTTCCAGAAGCATTTTGTAAGTGCGAAAATTGTGAGCAGGCCCGATTGCTTGGGGGGAGCAGCTTACGAAAGCGTTCCAGCCTGTTGGTCAATGATGATTTACTTATTGACCTGAGTCCTGACATCATGGCGGCATCGCAAAACCATGGCTGCGCTTTAACCAACGTGCGTTATTGTTTGCAAACCCATTCTCATGCTGACCATTTAGATTTGTCTCACCTGCTGTCACGCAGTCCGGAATATGGCACACTTGGCACGCCCATTCTAAACTTTTACGCTTCGGCGGAAACTTTGCAAAAGGCGGCAGAGATCTTTGAAAGGGACCTTGCAGACTACAGCCTTTTATCGCCCGAGGCTGAAGTACGGCTAAAGCTTAAGCTTCACCGAATAGAACCTTTGCAACCCTTTGGCATGGGGAATTACCGCGTCATTGCCTTTCCAGCGAATCATGCGCCTGGAATGGGGGCCATGTTATTCGCGGTTGAGGACAGGGGGCACAGTATTTTTTACGGCGCCGATACGGCAAGCCTTTTTGAAGAAACCTGGCAAGCATTTCATCATTTTCAAATGAAATTTGACCTCGTCATATTGGATCACACTTACGGGCCAAGTCAACCTGGGAGCGATCACTTAAGCGCCCATCAAGTTATTGAGCATGTTCAGCGGATGCGTTCTGAAGGGTTATTAAAGTCCAATGGGCGCGCCTTTGCCACCCATATTGCCCATGAGGGCAATCCGGCGCATCCGGAACTGGCCGCGTTTGCGGCTGAGCATGGTTATGAAGCTGCTTATGATGGATTGATCCTTGAAGTCTAAAAGCAAGCGTTCCATGCACAAGCAGCAACGGCAGCATGGTAAAATATAAGCGAATAAGATGGATTTTATAGAAATTTGTTTGCCAATTGCAGCTTGAACTGGAGGATGGTATGACTGAGACACAAAATTCAAACAGCCTGTGTAATGAGGAGCCCAAGAACCGCATTCCGCTGGAGGTGGGGGCAATGACGCCCGAGCAGATCGCGATGATCTTTACCCATCTTCCGGTGGATGTGACGTTTGTGGATGAGGGCAACGATGTGCGGTTTTACTCTGGCGGGCATCACCGGGTCTTTGAGCGGACGCCGGATATTATTGGGCGCAATGTCTTAAACTGCCACCATCCAGACAGTGTGCAAATTGTCTTCAAAATATTGGAGGATTTTCGAGCGGGGACGCGGGACACGGCTGAGTTCTGGATCCAGACGAAGCCACAGCCGGGGCAGGAAAGTCAGTTTATCCATATCCGGTACTTCGCGGTTCGTGATCCGCAGGGGAAGTTCCTGGGGACGCTGGAAGTGACGCAGAATGTCACGGACATTCGGAAATTGCAGGGCGAGCGCCGGCTGCTGGATGAAGTGAAGTAGGCTGCCAAGCTATTCCTCTGCCAGCGCACAGATTGGCACTGGCAGAGGTCCAACCTTTTATCATTTTCCAAGAAACTTGCGGGAGTGGATGTGCTTACCGCAGTCGAATATTGAAATCATTTTCCGAAACAAAGTTACCATTTTGGTAACTTTTGTGGTATAATCTTTTTATGCGAATCATCAGTCGGCGCATGCTTCGAGAATTCTGGGAAAAACACCCAGATGCAAGTGTGCCCTTACAAACCTGGTTCCATGATGTGGAGAGCGCGACCTGGAATACGCCTGCTGACATCAAAACGATTTATCAAAATGCCAGCTTTGTAGCTCATAACAGGGTTGTGTTCAACATAAAAGGAAATCATTACCGGCTGGTGGTGGTGGTCGTTTATCAACATGGCCTGGTTTACATACGATTTGTCGGAACGCATGAAGCGTATGACCGGATTGATGTGACCACGATATAAGGAGTGTAACAAATGGAAATCAAACCCATTCGCAACGAAGCCGACTATCAAGCCGCGCTGAAAGAAATTGAGAAGCTGATTGAATCTCAACCCGGAACTGCTGAAGGCGACTGGATGGATGTGCTGGTGACTCTGGTTGAGGCCTATGAAGTCAAGCACTTTCCGATCCCTGAGCCAGATGATCCGGTACAGGTATTGGAATATTACATGGAAAGCCGCGGGCTGAGCCGCTCTGATTTGATTGATTACCTGGGCAGCAAAGAACGCGTTTCGGAGGTGTTAAACCGCAAGCGTGGACTTTCTCTTCAGATGATTCAGCGATTACATACAGGCCTCAACATCCCTGCGGATCTCTTAATTGGCAAACAGGCTCATAAAGCAACACCTAGCGTTAAAGCGCGAGCTGAGGCTCATGTACGAGCATAATCTGCCCCATCAGGATATACCCAGGACGAAAAGCGCTCTCCAATTTAGGAGGGCGCTTTTGGTCCCACAAATTTATGAAGATAGTCGCCCGGGTCGGTTTGTGGTGATAGAATATCTTTCAAAGCTCACAAATCGGAGACTCCATCCACCATGCCTATCCGCAGCTTACTCTCACGCCGCCCGCTGGCAGCTTACGTTGTTCTGGCTTTTGGCCTTTCCTGGCTGCTCTGGTGGGTGGCCGAGCTTGGAGAAAAGCCTGTCCTGTTTCTTGACTGGTTGGGCGGTTTTGGGCCGGCTTTTGCGGCCATTTTGCTCACCGGGCTGCTGGAAGGGCGCGAGGCCCTGGGGATGCTGCTGAGGCGGGTTTTTGCCTGGCGGGTTCACCCCCTGCTCTACCTGGCCGCAGTGACCTTACCCCTCATCGGCACGCTGCTGCTGATTGCGCTGTATGGGCTGATCAACGGCAAGCCCGAGACGATCAAAATGATCGGTCCATGGCTGGCTACACTGGCGCGCACCAGCCCGGTTTTGTTAATGACCCTGCTGCTGGGGTGGATTGTGGTCACGGGGGAGGAGATTGGCTGGCGCGGTTATTTGCTGCCGCGGCTGCGGGCACGGCATTCAGACCTGGCGGCAAGTCTGATGGTTGGGCTGGTGTGGGGATTGTGGCACCTGCCCGAGTTATGGCCGTTCAAGGCCGGGAGTGCTCCGATAACCCTGCTTTTCTTTATGGCCGATATTGTGATTATCTCTGTGCTCTATACCTGGCTGTATGCCAACAGCCGGGGCAGCATTTTGCTGGTTTCGCTGTTCCACGGGGTCTATGATCTGATGGTGATGTATGCTTCGGCATCACTGCCATTTATTCGTGAGACGCGCGGGCTGGAGACGGTCATTTTGTTGGGCATGGCGGCGGTGGTTGTGGCAATCTATGGGCCGCGGCGGTTTGAGCGTGGCGAACAGGCCCGGAACGTCCTAGAAAAGCAGCGCATTGATGCTGGGGTTGAATAAACCAGCCATGACACCGGCAATTGTGATTGAAACACCCCGGTTGATTCTGCGAACGGTGACGCTGGCAGATGTGGATGGCGTGGCTTGCAGTTGGAAACTGGACGAGGGGGCAATTTCCACGGCAGAGGCTGTGCAAAAAATCGAAGGGATGATGGCCCATCATGCGCAGAACAGGCCGGGTAAAATTGTTCATCTTTGCCTGGTGATGATATTCAAAACGACGAATGATTTTATTGGGTGGTGCGGGCTGGACCACACGAACCCGAAAGACGCCGACCCGGCTTTGTTCTACCTGTTGAAAAGCAGCTATTGGGGGCAGGGGCTGGCAACCGAGGCCGCCGGAGCGCTGCTGGATTATGCTTTTGGTCAATTGGAATTAGCCAGCATTCACGGCGGTGCGGCGCCCAATAACCTGGCATCCAAACGGGTGATGGAAAAGATTGGGATGAACTATCTGGGGTTGGATGATGAGGGGGGATATGCCTTTCAGATAACGCGAGACGAATATTTAACCAACAGTAGAAAGCGCCAGGGGTAAAAGAATTAGCCGCCAAACATCGGCACAGCGGGCGGATGAATTATTGCCCGCGTGGGGAACATGCAGACTTGTGGAGGGTAACATGAAAAAACACTTGCTCATTTTTGTGGTTTGTTTGCAATTGTTATTGGCCTCGTGTAGCCCAATTGCACAGGAAAACAATGCAGATGCAATGGAAACAGTCCAAGACGAATGGCAATGCATTGGTACAGTTGACGATTTCTTATATCAAATGGCAAAAATTGCCAGAGATGATGAGCTTTACAGCCTAACAGACATTTACCCCTCTGACCCATGGGAATTGAGCGCGGAGATACCTGAAACGGTTTACAAAGAGATATCAAACGGCCTTGTTACTCGTGTCAATATCGAACTGGTGAGAGAATATTCTGGGCAAACAGAATTATGGCTCAGGTCTGACGACATTATTATCAAGCACAACGCCGGAACCGAGAATTTTTTGATTATTTCACCCTTCCCATACGATCAAAGCGGGAAGACTAACCTAAACGTGATCGTTCGAGACTTATTTGAAATATCAACCGGGGAAATTGTTGGGGTGAATTATCCACAAAATAACAATACGAAATGGGATCAACCTATTCCTGTGTTTAGTAGATATAACGAAATTGAAAACAGGTTTGAATTTTACGATATTGGGTTACCGTATTGGGTTGATGGTGCCGAATACGGAAATTTAAGCACGAGCCCACAGAATGGCGTAATCATCAGCAAAAGTGATTATCTTATTTGGATCTATCAGCAGCAAGACGGGTTGTACAGCTACAATCCAATTGATGCAGAACTTAAACATTATGAAACATCATTTGATGGCATTGCTCAAAGTATGGTTCCATCACAAGACGGGTTTTTATTGTTTTATCAGGAAAAGCAGGCATCCTGGAAATTATTACCTGGCGAATTGGTGAAATATCATCCTGATTCGAACACTGTGGAAAAAATCAGGGTTCCGTTATTTCGCTGGCCAGACTATGGCACCTGGCTATATACTGATGCTGGAGACCTGTGGATCGGAATTCATGGATATTTATCAAAAGATGGCGCCTGGGTCTTAAAGAATCCGAACAGGTTGAAGTATATTCAATTAGGTCTTAGCACTGAAAGTTATAACTGGGTGCATCCAAAGTTAATTTTTCAAAGTTCAAATGGTTATCTTTGGTACACAAATGAAAATCAGGATTTTTTGGGGGTCGATGGTTCGGCGTGGTATGATCCCGCGTCAGATAAAGGCTGTTGGTTTACAACCGAATCAGGAAACATAGTAGAAGACAACCAGAAAAATCTTTGGATGGCGATTGGTGATAAGATTTACAAATATTCTGTGTCTGAATAAGGGAACCCATATATGGCATATTTGAAATTGGGCGAATCAATTGCAGAGTATTCCATCGGGGCAGTGGAGCGAAACAGGCTCAACCCGAGAATTCTTATATTTACTGAAGGCACCATCCTGGGACCTGAGCGTTGGTGGGGTTGGCTCAACGATAAGAGGTATGCTCCGATTGGGAAGAGCGCCGATAAAATCAGCACATGGGAAAGACAAGGCGCCAGGATAGCGTACCTCACGTCTCGAAGAAGGTTGGCGGATGTTAATGCAATTCGAGAAATACTTGGGAGAGGACTGTTTTATGGACAATATCTATTCTACCGAGGGGAACATGAGCAGTATCAAGATATTGCTGAGCAGGTGATCCCTGATATTTTGATAGAAGATGACTGCCGGAGCATTGGCGGAAGCTGGCAAATGACCATAACGAATGTCAAGGATGAAGTCAGGCAGCTCATTCATTCTGTGGTCGTAAAGGAATTTATGGGTATAGACCACCTGCCAGATGATTTGCAAGAGCTATTCTTATGGAGCCCTCAGCACACTGCTGGCGCGGAAAATTGTTAATCGATTTGAAAGGTGTTCAATATGTTTTCTGACATTCAGCAATTGATCTGGTTATTGCCAATTGCATTTATCCTGCATGACTTTGAAGAGATTCTGCTGTTTGAGCCCTGGCTGAAGAAGAACTCGGGATTGATTATGAGCCGCATTCCGGATAAGACCCCGGCGTTTCTGGCAAGGCAAATGCCGATCATTCTGAGCAAGACGACCACGCAATTCGCCTTCCCGATTTTTTTGATCTTTGTGCTAACCTGCATTTCAGCGTTTTTAGCCGCCGAGTTTCAAAGCTATCCGATGTTTTTGGTTGCCAGCAGTCTGTTCTTCCTGCATGGATTTATGCATGTTGGGCAGGCCATTTTTCTACGCAGATACATCCCGGCGCTCATCACATCGGTGCTGATTGCCATTCCGTATGGCATTGTTCTATTCTGGAAGCTGCTTGAGGAGGGGATTGTTGATCTTTTAGGGCTGGCGATTTATTTTGGGGTGGCGATTGTCCTGGCGGTCCCCTTTATTGTGGGCATGCATATTGTGGGCGAGGCGGTTTATCAGCGCGTGATGAAAATTCTGATCGGCTGAAGCAATCACCCGGCGGCGCCGGGGTTGGAGGCGCGGCCGGGTGATATGGGATTTGCAACAGTGGCGCGGCGGGGTTTACAGGTCCAGCCGCTCGAAGGCGCTGGCAGAGCGGCGATAGGCCATAAGGTTCAGCAGGACAAAGATCAACAGCCCGGCAAACAAGATGATGATCTGCGGCAGCGTGCAGGCGGTGGTATCCAGGACCTGTTTGAGGGTGGGTGTCAGTTGAATGACCAGTTCGGCGGCTACGATGACCAGCGTCATGACCAGGGTTGCCAGCAGGTAGGGGGTGCCGGTCTTATAGCCGGTGCGGTAGAACTGCGGCAGAAACACAGCATTGAACACCCCAAACATGATGAAGACCAGCCCAAACAGCGCCAGGCCGGCATCGAGCCCGGCCAGATTGTCGGTGGGGCTGATCTGGTTACGCAGGATGGCAAACGGCACGGCAATGAGCATCTGCAGCACCTCCAGGCCAATGACGGTGCCCAGGCGGGCTTTGACCACATCACGCTTGCGCACGGGCAGCAAGGCCGTGAAGAAGATATCGTTGGTGGTGTTACCGTTCATAAAAACGAAGAAGATGGCCAGGGTCTGGTAAAAGAAGGCCACAAAATAGGGATAATTGGGGATCAGCAGCATGACCCCAAAGAGCAGAAAAATATAACCGGTGGGGTGGATGGCCAGCTTCCATTCTTTGTACAGCAGGTTTTTCATATCTTAACCTCTTTCGGTGCAGACCATGATGGATTCGAGGTCTGCGGGTGTAAAATGCAGGCCGCTGATGCCCTGGGCATCGGTGACGCGCACCAACCCAGAAAATTCACCTTTGCGTTCGTGAAAGCCGATGATCCTGGTTTTCAAATCGGCGGGCAGGTCGGCAGTCAGACCCTCCACCTTGCGGTAAGAGGCGACAAAGGCGTCTTTTTCCTCACAGGCGATGATCTGGCCGTTTTTGATATAGAGGATGTCATCGGCGTTCTTGTCCAGGTCTGAGGTGATGTGCGTGGAGAAGAAGATGCTGGCGCCTTCACGGTCCACAAGGTCTTCGAAAATGTGCAGCAGTTCATCGCGGGAGACGGGGTCCAGGCCGCTGGTGGGTTCATCAAGGATCAGCAGTTCGGCATGGTGCGACAGGGCCAGGGTGAGGGCAAATTTGATGCTCATGCCCTGCGAGAGCTGCTTGAGCCTTTTGCCGGGGTCCAGCGCGAAGCGCTGCAGGTAGGTGCGGTAGAGGGCATCATCCCAGTTGGGGTAAAAACGGCGGTACACATCGGCAATGGTCTGCAGCAGGCTTTGGCCGTAATAATTGGCGGCGCCGAAGATGCAGGCAATCCGTTGTTTGATCTCAAACTCGTGGGCGGGCATATCCAAGCCGAAGAATTGAATGGAGCCGGCATTGGGATGCACCAGGTTGAGGATGGATTTCATGGTGGTGGTTTTGCCGGCGCCGTTGCGCCCGATGAAACCCATGATGCGCCCGGGCTGCATGCCAAACGAGACATCACGCAGGTGAAAGGCGGGGTAGATTTTTTCAAGATGACTGACAGATAAAGCGTCCATTTTGACTATTCTGCTTCCTCGGGGGGTTGGGGGAACTGCGCCGGCGCTTCGGGCGGGCGGCTGCCCAGCAAGAATTGGAAGAAATCGGGGCTGCGCTCCAGCAGCGCCGAGGCCTTGATCAGCGCGAGGCCCTGCTCGAGGTCGCCAAGAACCAGCAGTTTGTCGCCGACCTGGATGTTAAAATCGCGGCGTGCATCGGCGGGGATGACAATTTGGCCGCGCTCACTGACGGTGATTGCGCCATAAAAGCGTTTGCCTTCGGGGGGTACAGGCATGTGGGCACCTCGCAAGATAAGTAAGATTTGCAAGATTTATCTTGCGGCGATTCGGGCGGTTTGTCAAGGTGATTGGGGAAGCCTGGCAGAATATGGATATGAAGGGGTGGGGTATAATATTTTTTGAGATTGGGTTACACCTCAATGCTGCAAGACATCATCGTTTTGTATCAACAAAAGTTGTTTAATGAAGCCCTTACCCAAATATCACATTCGCCCAATGACCACTGACGATCAGGCCTTTCTGTGGGAGATGCTGTATCAGTCTCTTTATGTGCCGGCAGGCGCAGACCCTTTGCCGCGTCAGATTGTGCGGCAGCCCGAGATTGCGCGATACGTTGAAAACTGGGGGCGGGTGCATGACTGTGGATTCATTGCTGAGGATGAGAGCGGCAAGCCTTTGGGAGCGGCCTGGATGCGGTTATTCAAAGGCGAAGAACACGGCTACGGCTACATCAACGATGCCACCCCTGAGGTTGGGATGGCGGTACTGCCAGAGTACCGCGGGCAAGGAATCGGAACCAAGCTGCTGATGCGGCTGCTGGTTGCCGCCAAAGGGCAGTATGCGGATGTCTCACTCAGCGTGGGGAGCGGGAACCCGGCGGCGCACCTCTATGAGCGGCTGGGGTTTGAGGTGGTGAACGCGACGGGCGATTCGATGATTATGAGAAAGAAGATGAACCCTGAATCAGCCCACAAAAGCCGCTGGGAGATTGCAGAAGTTGTTTTTGGGATTCCGTTTCTGATCAGTCTGGGTATCCATGCGGTGGCGCCCCTTTCTGTGCCGCCGGGGGGCGCAAGGCAAATCCTGATTCCGGTGGGGATCCTTTTAATCATACTGGGGATTGGCATTGTGGTATCGGCACGGCGGGAGCTGCGGAATTACAATCAGCCCACAGACCCGGGGCAGCCAACCAGCCGGTTGGTGAACACGGGCGTGTTTCAGTATTCGAGAAATCCGCTGTACCTGGCGAGTGTGTTGCTATTTCTGGGGCTGGGGTTGGCGCTCAACCGGTTGTGGGCAGTGGTGGCGCTGGCGCTTTCAATTGTGATCTGTATTCAGGTGCTGATCCGTCCGGAGGAGCGCTATCTGGCGGTGAAATTTGGCGAGGAATACCAGCAATATGCAGCCTCGGTTCACCGGTGGCTGGGGCGCAGGTAAACCGTAGAGCGCAGGAGGGTCTGACACACGGTACGGGTTACAAATCTGGAAGCTGCCAGTTGATGGGAGACAGACCGGCAGCCTGGAGGGCGGCATTGGCTTTGGAAAAGTGACGGCAGCCAAAGAAGCCGCGGGAGGCCGAAAGCGGGGAGGGATGCGGGGCTTTCAGTACGGTGTGGCGGTTGGCGTCAATCCATTCGGCTTTGCGCTGGGCATAGCTGCCCCACAGCAGAAAGACCACCCGGCTGGTTTTGGCATTGACAGCGCGCAGCACGGCATCGGTGAAGCTCTCCCAGCCTTTGCCCTGGTGTGAGTTGGCCTGGTGGGCGCGCACGGTCAGCACGGCATTCAACAGCAGCACACCCTGCTCGGCCCAGGGGATCAGGCAGCCGTGATTGGGAATGCGAAACTGGAGGTCGGTTTGCAGTTCTTTGTAGATGTTGATCAGCGAGGGCGGCGGGGTGACGCCCGGACGCACCGAAAATGACAGTCCGTGGGCCTGGTTCTCATCGTGGTAGGGGTCTTGCCCGATGATGACAACCCGCACCTGCTCCAGTGGCGTGTAGCGCAGGGCGTTGAAGACATCTTCGCCAGGAGGGTAAATTTTATACTTGCGGCGTTCTTCGCCGACAAAGCGGTAGAGCTGCTGGTAGTAAGGTTGGGTGGTTTCGCCGCTGAGGGCAGGAAGCCAGCTTTCGGGAATGGGCATGGGATGCTCCTGACGCTGACCGCGGCAGCAAGCCAGCCTGCGGCAGCCTGAGAAGGAATGATGAAGACAGTCTTATTTTACCTGCAAATGGGACTACAATAGAGCCATGAAAAAGAAACTCTGGCTGATACCGATGCTGTTTATCATTGTGGCGTGCGGGTTGCTGCCGCCAACCACCGAGGATTTGGATGAGCGAGTGAACGCGACACTGACCGCGATGGCTCAAAGCAATCCACCGGTCACCGTCACACCGGCAGCGGCGGTGCCAACCGCCACCCAGACTGCGGCGCCGGCCACGGCTGCGCCCACGCTTTCGCTGGAGCAGCTGCGCAATGGGGTCTATAACTCGGCAGACTGGGGGCAGTTCCAACTGACGGATGGGATTTATTACCGCACACCGCCAACAACCCTAGAATCGCCTGAGGCTTACACCACCCGTATGTTGGACCTGGTGCTGTTCGGCGATATTGACGGGGACGGCGTTGAGGACGCGATTGTCTTTCTGACCACCCAAAGCGGGGGAACCGGACATTTTGTGGAGATGGCAGCCGTTTTGAATCAGAATGGGAACGCCAACAACGTGTCCATGCTGTCTCTGGGTGACCGGGTTGTGGTTGAAGCGGGAGGGATTCAAGCTGGCGTGATTACGCTTAACCTGCGCGTGCATGGGCCCAATGATGGACTGTGCTGCCCCAGCCAAAGCGCAACTTTCACCTATCGCCTGGATAATCAACAAATCGTCCAACTGCCCTGAACGGGCGGCTGACCGCAGCCAGAACCCTTTGCATAACCGGGAGATTAGAATGCCAATCGAAAATGTCTTGATCCGAGACGAGCGCGAGGACGATGCTGAGACCATTACTGCGGTAACGGCTGCCGCCTTTGAGACAATAGAGATCAGCGATCACACCGAGCAGTTTATCGTCAAGGCGCTGCGAGCAGCCGGAGCCTTGACGGTATCGCTGGTGGCTGAGGTGGATGGGGCGGTGGTGGGGCACATTGCGTTTTCGCCGATTGCCATTTCAGACGGCACGCCGGATTGGTATGGGCTGGGCCCGGTATCGGTGCTGCCAAAGGATCAGCGGATGGGGATTGGCAAAGCGCTGATTTGGGAAGGACTGGCCCGCTTGAAGGGTCTGGGAGCCAAAGGCTGCTGCCTGGTGGGGCACCCGGAATATTATGGGCGGTTTGGGTTTGAGAATGTCAGCGGGCTGGGACTTGAAGGGGTACCGCCAGAAGCCTTTTTTGCGCTTGCGTTTGACGGGCCCATGCCGCACGGCAGCGTGACGTTCCACGAGGCGTTTTGGGCAAGGGAATAAAAGCCTTATCGGGGTGCAGACACTTGCAAAAGGCATAAACATGAACTGGGATATCTCTGGTCTAATCATTGAAGGAATTTGCTGTACCGGAAAGACAACCCTGATTCAGGCTTTAACCAGAAGTCCCCGCTATAGCCAAAAAAGTTATCCCTCATCTGTGGTCATTTCGGAACATCACACGCAGAGAGTTTTAGAGAGAAAGCAAGCCTTAGAGGGGCTTGTCCCTGATGATCATTTAGCATTATTAGAGTTTTATGTTCAGTTCTTTGAAAAGATACATGAGCGCTCAAGCCAAATGGATTGGAATGCAAGAAACCGCACAAATCATCGGCTTCCTTTCTTGTTAGAGCGCTTTCATTTTACGCATGTATTTCATTATGGTTTAGAGTGGGAACTCGTCCGTTCTATTGATGAGCGCCTGGCGGAGATTAACAGTAAGGTATGCGTTCTTGAAATTAACGAAGCCGATATGGAGCGAAGGATTATCCTTGAGAGAAATGAAGGGTGGCGAAAATATCTGCAAAATTTTGGTCGTACGAACAGCGAGATTGTAGATTATTACCAAAAACAACAGGCTTTGCTTCTGAGCCTGCTGCAAAAAACGAAATTGCAGTGGCTAAAAATAAACACATCAGAAACAACTGTTGAAGATACAGTTTCACAAGTCCTCAACTTTTGGGATATTTGACCCAACGTCTGGCGTAATTTCCCTGCCTCCAAATCAATTCCCAACTGAGGCAGATTGTACAAGTGATATAATTGTCTAAACAGTCGGGACATTTTTAACCGTCCAAACGTAGAGAGCTGATTTATCTTCCCATTTTGCACCTCTTGGAGATGAATTGAAAATAAAGAGGGTCACCCGCTTATTAATATTTACGGTTATTTGTTTGGTGCTCGGCGGCTGCACCACACCAGCAATAACCGAAGCGCCGGTTGAAGATCTGAACAAGAGTCAGTTTGCCATTCAAACAAACACGCAATTGACATTTCAAACACTGAAAATCGGCGTGGGAAATATTTGGCCTGAGGATTATTTGACCCGCGACGGAGAAACAGTGAATGGATTAACTGCAGCTCTGTGGTTATTTGTAGAGGATAAAAGCGATTTAGATCAAACTGTACGCGTTCACCCCGGAATGACCCTTGAGATTGACGCGTATCTCATTAACATCGTTGACGTCAGGGAAGACGGAGTAATTTTAGAATTTGTTTCTCAATAGTCTTCGCTGCCAGAAAAATTCCCTAATTCTATTATTTTGAGGAGATAAAAAATGGAAAACACAAATCCCCCAACGCCGGCCGCACCGCAATTTCGAATTGATGAAAATATGGTGCGGGCAAAAATTGAAAACTATAAGCTTGAGCAAAACCTGGGGCTCGGCATCATCGGCGGCGCAATTGGCGGGCTGCTCGGCGCGGCAGCCTGGGCTGCGATCACCTACTTCACCGAGTATCAGATCGGTTGGATTGCCATCATTGTGGGCTTTTTGGTCGGGTTTGGAGTCAGGACCCTGGGTAAAGGGATTGACAAAATTTATGGCATCATCGGCGGCGTGATTGCGCTGGGCAGCGTTCTGCTGGGCAATTTTTTGGCGTCGATGGGCTTTTTAGCCAAAGGTCTGGAACTCAGTTTTTTAGATACTGTGCTTGGGTTTAACTATCGATTGACCTTTGAACTGCTGAAAGAAACCTTTTCGATGATTGATCTGGTATTTTATGGGCTGGCTGTCTATGCGGGTTACCGAAATAGTTTTCGCAATATAACGAAAGCGCAATTATTGGAGGGGGCGGTCACCCGGCAGGATAGCGGACAGCCCAGGTAAACTGCGGAGACCCAAATCAGACTGACGGGGGAGGACTACAACTTCATCAAAATTATCACTCGCACAAGCTAAAACTGGCCTGTGCGAGTGATTGTAATGGTTAATAAATTAGATTATAATTATAAATATATATGATATTATTTATCTTATAGGTGATTGATTTTGGCCTACCAACAGGAGTAAGAAAATGGACGTGAAATCGAAGGTGTTTGTTGTAACCGGCGGCGGTAATGGCATTGGCCGGGAACTGGTGATGCTGCTCTTACAAAAAGGCGCCCGGGTGGCGGCTGTGGACATCAGCGAGAAGGCTTTGCAAGAGACAGTGAACCTGGCTGGCAGCCAGAAAGATCGGCTCTCCACCCATGTGGTGAACATCACCGACCGGGCCGCGGTGGAGGCCTTGCCGGCGGCGGTTATAGCGGCACACCAGGCGGTTGATGGACTGATCAACTGCGCCGGGATTATCCAGAAGTTTGTCAAGTTCAAGGAGCTGGACTATGCCGAAATTGACCGGGTGATTGATGTGAACCTTTACGGCACGCTCTTTATGACCAAGGTTTTTCTGCCTTATTTGATGGCCCGGCCAGAAGCCAACATTACCAACGTGTCGAGCATGGGGGGCTTTCTGCCAGTGCCCGGGCAACTGCTGTACGGGGCCTCAAAGGCAGCGGTCAAGCTGTTCACCGAGGGCTTGAATTCAGAAATGGCGGGGACGAATGTGCATGTGACCATCGTCTTCCCGGGAGCCATTGCGACCAATATTGCTCAAAACTCGGGGGCGCATATTGATACGGGCAAGTCACGCCCTGAAAAGACGATGAAGACCACCCCGGCCAACGTTGCCGCAGAGGTGATTGTGAAGGGCATTGAGCGCAACAGCTATCGGGTTCTGGTTGGCGGCGATGCCAAAATGATGGATTTTCTCTCGCGCCTGGCGCCCAAACAGGCCGCCAATTTTATCAATAAAGCGATGGGGTCGCTGTTGAAATAAGGTTTCAGATTCAATCATTGCCTCCGACAATCTCTGGCTGGCTCCATTGGGAACAGCAGGGGTAAGTCGGGGGCTTTTTTTATTTGTGCAGGTATAATAAGCGGAGTATTATTTCGGCTATTTATCTTGGAACGCTGAAGCTAGGGAAATCCCCTTATCAAGGAGAAAAATATGGATCAAACCTCAACTGCTGCCAATACAAGTCAAATTGCAATAGCAAAAACAATGCTTGCATTAGAGAACCAACTGAAAGGTGGCGTTAGTTGGTTTTTCTGGATTGCGGGGTTATCCATTATTAACTCGATTATATTCTTTACAGGTGGATCAATCACTTTTGTGGTCGGCTTGGGCGCAACTCAATTTATTGATGGCGTCGTTTCTGTACTGGTAAATGAGGTAAGCGCTGGAACAGGTACGATCATTCGGGTCATTGGATATGGGCTAGATTTCCTGTTAGCGGGCATCTTTTTTACATGCGGTATCTTGGGGAGAAAAAGGCTGCGTTGGGTTGTAATTGGTGGGATGATTTTATATGGATTAGATGGCCTGTTGGCTTTAGCATTTGGAGATTGGCTGTCTACTATTTTCCACGTTATTGCATTATTCGGTCTCTGGAAGGGACAGAAAGCCATTAAGGAGTTAGGGCTATTAGAAAAAAATCAATCCGCTGGAGATTTGGCGGCAATACAAATGATGGTCAAGGAAACGCCACCCGTCAGCAATGGGGCTCCACGGAAAAATCTTGTCCGCTTTTTATTGATAGTCACTGTGCCATTTCTGATTTTGCTCGGTATTCTTATTGTGATGATTTTGCTCAATTACAAATAACGCTTATCTGATATCAATGGGTAATTCGTGGTTTTCAAAATTGCCAAACTAATTTTTCAGCAGAGGCATCAAAAGGACATGAAAACTTTTCAGGACCATATGATTGAATACAAAAAACTGTTGCAGCAAGGATCAGTTCCAGCCGCCTACCGGGGCTTGATGGACTATATTCTTGGTCTTCGGACCTACTTCAAAAACAAATATCCTGATTTTTCGGTACCGAGCAGCATTTACCCTGGCTACATGGACATGACCTATTTTGCCATCAATCCGGAATCTTTCAGGCAGCGCGGCCTGAAGATTGCGATTGTCTTTTTGCATGAGGCGTTTCGGTTCGAGGTCTGGCTGGCAGGCGCCAATAAACAGGTGCAGGCGCAATACTGGAAGCTGTTTCAGGAAAGCGGTTGTGATCAATATCGGCTTGTGCCGACCATCCAGGGGGCCGATTCTATCATTGAGCACATTCTGGTGGATAACCCGGATTTCAGTGACCTGGAGCGGTTGACCGGGCAGATTGAGCGCGAAACGTTGACGTTTATTGCCGATGTTGAGCCGTTTATCACCCGTCACTGAGGGGGCTGGCGAAACGCGGCAGGGAGAGAGCAAGCATGAAATATAAATGGCTGAGGATACTCATCGGGGTGCTGACGGGGTTCATTGCGCTGACTGCAATTGGCGGCGGTGCGGCTCTGCTGACCGGTATGGAGGGGGAACGGTTTCCGCTGGAATGGCTGCAGGGCAGCATCTTCAAGGGCTACACGATCCCGGGGCTGCTGCTGGTAGTGGTGGTGGGGGGCAGCGCGCTGGTGGCGTGCATCACAATTTTCAGAAAACTCAATGCAGGGATACTGGCTGCGATGGCGGCAGGGCTGAGTATGATGGGGTTTATTATCGGAGAATTCTTGATTCTAAAGCAGGTTCCACCTGGCCCAACCCCCATTGAGCTGTTTTACTTTGGGCTGGGGCTGGTTATTTTTCTGCTGGGTGGGCTGCTGTGGATGAAAGAGAAGCGATCAGCGCGTCATTAAGAAAGTTCCATGGAGGAGACGATGTTGCAGAATCAAAGCCGCGTAACAGCCATTATGCTGATTGTGTCGGGATATGTCCTGAAGTTTATCAGTTATAGTTTTTTGACTGCGGTGGTTCTGATCGGTTTTACAGGGCTGGTATTCATCTACATCAATGTTGTCGGAACCGACATGTCAGTTTTAAAATACTTTGGGTTTCTCCTACCGCTTGATGCCAATGGAAGTGGGTCAATCACAGAGAAAGACATCATGCGGGTGTATGGGGTATTGAGTATGGGATTGTTCGGTGTTTCGGTGCTGTGGGACTGGCTGAAGCGCTGGATCAAGCGCTCCAGAGCAGGCAGTGAGCCGGCCAACGCGGATATCCATGTTGAGGGCGAAGGCGTGCAGGCGCTGCGGCGCAGGCTGCCGAACATCCTCAAGCGTATTCTGATTAGCAGCGCGCTGATTACGCTGATTTACGTGGCGGTGTTTGTTGTAATCCCAAGCGCGCCCATGGCAACTGGCGAGAATCCTTTGCTGTTGTATCCGATTATGATTGTCTTTTTAATCATTGCCCTGATTGCCAATGTGATTTTTATTGGAATCGATACAGCAGCCAATAAATTGATTAACCTGGGGTTATCCAACTTCATCAATCAATGACCAACCAGGCTATAAGGCCTGCAAGAGCCGGTCAATTTCAGCTTCGGTGTTGAAGAAGTTCGGGCTGACGCGGATGCGGCCATCACGCGGGGCCACGATGATATCCTGGGCAAACAGCTTTTCGTAGAGCGCCTGATTCTCCTGGGGAGAGCCGATCGTGAGGGAGAGGATGGCAGAGCGTTCTGCGATATGTTCTACCGGCGAGGTGATTTTTATGTTTCTGGCGCGTAACCCGGCAATCAGATAATCGGTCAGGTGCAGCACCCGGGCGTGAATATTGGCAATGCCCAACTCTTTGAGCAGCTCCAGGCCGGCGGTCCAGGAATGGAAGTGTGAGTAGGCAATGGTGCCGGTCTCGTAGCGGCGGGCATCGGGGAAGTAGAGCAGGTCGCGGGTGTGGTTATTGTCAGCGGCAAACATGCCGGGCATGACGGGCTGGATGAGATCCTGCGCCCGCCGGTTGACGTATAAAAAGCCTGTGCCGGGCATGCCAAAGAGCCATTTGAAACCCGCAGCAGCCAGAATATCAATGCCATCCGCATCAATGTTCAACGGGCAGACGCCCGCAGCCTGGATGCCGTCTACCATGAAGAGGGCGCCAGCTTGATGGGCAATTTGGCTGAGCTGTTTAAGGTCAGCGCGGAAGCCAGTGTTGAATTCCACGGCGGCGGTTGCCAGGATGCGGGTGTTTTTATCTACCCGGTCGGCGATGGCTTGAGGATTGACCCGATAATCGGGATCCACAGGAATCAGGCGGACATCCACGCCGCGCTGGCGCAGCGCCAGCCAGGGGAATGTGTTATTCCAATGCTCATCGGCAGGCAGGACCACATTATCGCCGGGTTTCCAGGGATAGCCAGCCGCGACAGTGCTGACACCTACCCCCGTGCTGGTGACCAGGGCATATTCATCGGCGGCGCCGCCAAAGAGGTCAGACAGCATAGCTTTTACAGCATGGCGGACCGATGGCTTTTTATGCGGTGCTTCGCTGGCAAGGATGAGATAATCTGCCAGGCGCTGACGGACCCGGTTGTTGAGGGGGGATTCGGCAGCATTGTTGAGGTAAATCACATGGTCGGTAACCGGAAATTCAGCGCGCAGAGCAGTAATGTCCATCTTGGTCTCCTTGTGAGATATTGAAAGCAGAGTTATTGTATCATGTAGCAACAGCCAGAAAACAAGGAAGACTTTCCCCTCTATACCGCTGACTTTGGTCAGCAATAAAAAACGGATGGCTATAATCGCTATATTAGAAAAAGCAGCATCAAGTATGATTAAGTATTGTCTGTGATTTCCCAAGAAAGGATGAAAAATGGAAAAGAAAAATACATTCACTAAGGTGCTTGCCATTGCAGGCACAGTGCTGGTGTGGATTCCGATTGTGTTCATGGTGGTGACCTGTGTGGCAGGGAGCATTCGATCAGGCAGGTTCCTGTGCGATTACCTTATCCCGGCTGAATTGATGTGGGTGGTCTTCATCGGTGCGGCGCTGTTGATCTGGGCAGCTATTCGAGCTCGGACACAGCTCAAGTGGATTGGCTGGAGCCTGGGGATTGGGTTGGCCTTGCTGGGTGGCGGTTTGTTAACCGCCCAAGTAACCGGGCTGGCATCAGGTCAAATTGAAAACGAAGGCCTGCCATTTGTAGCAGTGATTGCCATGCTGATTGGATATGACCTGGCCGTGATTGCCATGGGGATCGGCGGGATTCTGTTAATCAAGGCCGTGTATCAACACGATAAATAGACGATCGCGGTCGATCTCAGTGATCAAAATCTACCCATTCATTTCCCGATGAATGGGTAGATTTTATTCTGGAGGTATGGTAAAAAAGAGTTGTCTGACAAGAATTTCAAATGACCCCCACATAAGGTAAAAAATACGCATGAAACCTGCCCACACGCCAACTGCTAAAATTGAAACCCAGTGGAATAAGCTCTTTCTATTCGGCGGTATCGCCGGACTGGCTATGCTGGGAATTATGGTCGCCCAGATTGCGATCTTTATTATCTGGCCGCCGCCGGAAACGGTGCTGGATTTCTTTGCATTGTTCCAGAAGAGCTGGCTGCTGGGGCTTTTAAGCATGGATCTGCTTTACCTGATCAACAATGCGGTTTTAATTCTGATTTACCTGGCGCTTTTTATGGCATTAAAACACACCCACCCATCAGCGATGCTGATTGCGCTGGTGCTGGGATTGGTGGGCATTGCAGCTTACTACGCCTCCAATACGGCATTTGAGATGCTGCGGTTAAGCCAGTTCTATGCGGAAGCCGCTGATGAAACCCAAAAAGCGGTTTTTCTGGGCGCGGGGGAGGCCATGCTGGCGATTTACAAGGGCACGGCTTTTGATGTGTATTATGTTTTGAATGGAATTATGCTGTTGATTACGGCGGCTGTGATGTTGAGAAGTGAGC
>JAGOFZ010000080.1 GCA_017996955.1 Longilinea sp. | reverse complement strand
TGAATCGGTAACCACCAGACCCGTAAATTGCATTTCCTGCCGCAGCAGATCCGTCAGTACCTTGCTCGAAACGTTTGCCGGAGTTCCCGGTGTGGCATCTATTGCCGGGAAGGTCACATGCGCCGACATGATCCCCGCCACATTCGCCCGGATGGCTGCCTCAAATGGCACAAACTCTACTGTCTCTAGCCGTTCCAGTGGGTGGGCAACCTGCGGCAGTGCCACGTGCGAATCCGTCCCCGTGTCGCCGTGCCCCGGAAAATGCTTGCCAAATGCCAGCACACCACCGGCTTGCAGTCCCTCAATCGCGGCCGTGCCAAAGGCTGCCACCTGCTGCGGTTCTGACCCATATGAACGCACCCCAATTACCGGGTTTTGTGGGTTGTTGTTCA
The DNA here is from genome assembly GCA_017996955.1 of Longilinea sp. Lineage (GTDB taxonomy): Bacteria > Chloroflexota > Anaerolineae > Anaerolineales > Anaerolineaceae > JAGOFZ01. Next base: position 6,822 of record JAGOFZ010000080.1, on the reverse strand, counting down.
CGTCCAGGTCTGGGGCAAAATCAACATTGATCCCCACCGCTCGCATCTCAGCCGCCATCGCCGCAGCCACCTGGCGAGCGTTATCCGGGCTTCCGGTTGCCCCAATCGCCATTGCACCCGGAAATTCGGTAAATCCTTTGGCTTCAGTCAGCCGCGCCACCCGTCCGCCTTCCTGGTCAATGGCAATCAACAACCCCGGGTGTCCGCTCTCCGTGGCGGCTTGCTGCAAATCATTGCAGAGCCGTGCTACCTGCTCCGGGCTTTCCACGTTGCGCGCAAATAGAATCACGCCGCCAACATGATACTCCGTGATCATGGCCTTTAATTCAGGTGTCAGGGTTGTCCCATCAAATCCAATAATCATCACCTGCCCAATTTTTTCTTCCAGGCTAAGGGACTCAAACCATTGTTGTCCTGTCATCGCATTCTCCATTTTTGTGGGCGTCGCAGAGATCGCCTGCAAGGTAGCTGTCCGCACCGGGGTAGGGGTATTCAGGCGCGGTGGTGCCGCCGTACAGGCGCACAGACTGAATAATATCAAAATAATAGTCAGAAATAATCGCATAAATACAGAAGGTGTAATCAGGTTTCTTTTGGAGCGCGGGCTTTGCCGGCGTTTCAAAAATTGAGCAGTTATCTTGCTTTTTGAAAAGACGTTGGCGGAGACTTGCCCCGCCAACGTCTTTTATCAAGCGGGCAGTGGCCCGGGCATCATCCCCACAATCTGATTCGTGAGGGGATGTGCCGGGTTAGCCGGAATTACCGCAGGCTGTAGCTTGCTGCTGCTGCCGGAACGTATTCCGCAGAAGCCCACATATAGTAGAACAGGGGCGGGAACATCAGGTTGTACGAGGGGTTGCCGCACAGAGAGGGCAGGCTGCTCGTCGTGAAGATGTTCAGGTCATAGTTCGGGGGCTGCGGGTAAGGATAGATGGTGTGGAACGTGCCATCACCGGTATCCGAAACCTTCAGCTCGCCATTCAGCAGTTGGATGGCGATGTACAGGTCCGCCTGGTTGTTCTGATAGATCTGATCTTCAAACGGGCGCCAGCCAATGACGCGGGTACCTTCGTTGACCACATCGGTCGAGTAGCGTTCGAACATCGCCAGTACGGGCAGTTCTTCATTCACGATCCGGGCCAGGGTATTGATGGCCGGTTTCTGCGCTTCAAAGTCGAAGCCAGTCGAAGCAGCCGTCAGCAGATCGGGGATGTAGACTTCGGTGCCATCGGGGCCAACCTGCTTCCAGGACCAGTTCATGCCCAGGTTGCCATCGGTCGCCTCAGGCGCATTGCGAGGGGTATTGAGGTAGTAGTTAAAGGAAGTGAATGGATGAGGCGGATTGTAGTAGATGCTCAGGTCAACCAGAATGTCGTACTTGCCTTCCTTCTGGGTGGTGGCGCGTTCCGCAGACGGATAACCGCGCACCGTGGTGGTGATGCCAAAGGCATTCAACTGCTGCGCGGCATTTTCAGCCGAACCCAGCCAGTCCGCAAAGTCAGCGGGCACCCACAGTTCAATGTCGATGAGCGTGCCGGTGTCATCCAGCCACTTGCCATCTGCATTCTTGGTGAAGCCAATGCCTGTCAGTAGTTCTTCGGCTTTGGTCCAGTCGGTTTCGTATTTGTTCAGAGCGTTGCGGGTCTCATCGGTGAGCCAGGCATCCACCTGCAGGTCGGTGAAACCAGCTTCGTATTCAATCGCGCGGCCCGCCGGGCCCATCGCAACCGTGGCGTTCTCTTCGCGGTTGATGATATAGGCAAACGCCTGGCGGACTTCCTTCTTGTTCAGCGGATACACGTTCTGGTTGAACCACAGACCCGGGCCGGTGCCGGTTGGGCCGGTCAAGATCTTGATGTTTTCCATGGTCTGGAATTGTTCAACATCAGACGGGGTGTAACCATGCGTGCTGTAGTCAATTTCCTGCGAGAGAACCAGCGGCACAGAGGCAGCGGTTTCACCGTAGTATAGCAGAACTTTTTCAAAGGCAACCTTGTCGGCATTGTAACCGGTGGGGTTCTTCAGCAGCTCAAGCTGAGCTTCAGTAACGCCTTCGGTGTCAATGACGTAAGGCCCATAGACCACCAGGGTTTCGGGTTTGAAGGCATACAGATCATCCAGCAGGGCTTTACCTTCATCGCTGTCGGCAGCTTTGCCATCGGCGCGCATTTTGGCAGCTTCGTCCATCCACTTGCTGTACTGCGAGTAGGGGGCCGGCTGATTGGCGCGCAGGATCAGGCGCAGCACACGCGGGGAGGGGCTGCTGATCCAGAATTCAACGGTGTAATCATCAACCGCCACAACATCCTTCAGGTAAGTCCATACAGATGCTTTCTGCAGCCAGTAGATGTTGTAGGTGCCAACCAGATCTTTGGCGGTCAATTCGGTGCCATCGCTCCACTTGAGCCCAGGGGTCAGGTTGATGGTCAGGATGTTGGCAACACCTTCGGGCAGCGGGCCAGCTTCGGTCGGAACAGCCGTAGGAACTTCCGTAGCAACCTCAGTCGGGGCCTCGGTGACGACCTCGGTCGGAGCTTCGGTCACAACTTCGGTCGGGACCTCAGTAGCAACCGGGGTGCAGGCGCCCAGCACCAGGGCCAGGAGCACTACAAGAATTAAGAACTTATGGGTACGCATTTGCTTCTCCTCTGAGAGTGAAAAAATTTGAAATGGGTCGAAATTTCAATCGTTTCCAACTTGTTTCGTGAACTTGCAGAAATCACCTCCTTTGATTGCATTTTCCTACTTTGATTTCCGGGCAATAATGATGATCACAGCCATAAAGATCAATCCAATTGCCAGGGTAAACACTGTTATGACAAATTCAGCAGTCCCAGGCTTGACCACCAGCAATAACAGTGCCGACATCAGGGTAATGAAAAAAGCCACTCGGAACCAGGTCCGACCTAGCTCAGGGCTCACTGGCGCTCTCCTTCACGCTGGCGGCTGATGACGTGACATGCCACCGCCGAACCATCTTTGAAGTGCGTTAATTCTGGCTCCACTGTGTCGCACAACCCCGCTTCCCAGAGGGGGCAGCGCGGGTGGAACGTACAGCCTTTGGGCAAATTCAGCAGGCTGGGCAAATCCATGCTGCGCAGTTGAATGTGCCGTTTATGCCGGGTAATATCCGGGTCAGCTTCCGGAATGGCAGACAGCAAAGCCTGCGTGTAGGGGTGCTGGGGTTTTTCCACCAGTTGTCTTGCCGGGGCAACCTCAATCATCCGCCCCAGGTACATCACCCCAATGCGCCCTTCCCAGGCAAAATACTTGGCCAGCGCCAGATCGTGTGTGATGAACAGCACCGCCAGCCCCATCTTTTCTTTGAGCCGCAGCAGTGTGTTTAGCAGGCTGATCCGGATGGAGACATCCACCATCGAGACCGCCTCATCCGCCACAATAAAAGAAGGATTGACCGTCAGCGCCCGGGCAACTGAGACTCGCTGCCGCTGTCCGCCGCTCAACTGGTGGGGATATTTATCCAGAAAATCCGCCGCGGGGGTCAAATCAACCATTTCCAGCAGTTCAATCACCCGTTGGCGGGTCTCGGCGTCATTACGGGTATGCCCGTGTCGCTTCAGCGGCGCCGCCATCGTATCAAATATCGTAAAAGAAGGATTCAGCGATGCATAGGGGTCCTGATGAACCAGCTGCACACCCAGCCGGTATTCTTTCTGCTCCGCCTTGTCGAGGTGCAAAATGTCTCGCCCGCGATACAGAATCTGACCCTTCGTCGGATTTAGCAGCCCCACAATCATCCGCCCGGTGGTTGTTTTGCCGCAGCCCGACTCGCCGACCAGGCAGACAATCTCACCCTCATTAATGTTGAGCGAGACATTATCCACAGCCTGAATATAGGTATTGCGTTTAACGTGAAAGCTGCGCGAGATATTTTTGAGTTCAATCATTGGTCCAGGCATGGGCATCCTCTTATTTTGCAGCCAGGGTTTCGTGGGCGGTTTTCCAGTACCAGCAGGCCACCATATGATCGTTTCCCGTGGTTGGTTCCAGGGGCGGCTCATCCCGCTTGCAGCGTTCGTCTGCCAGCGGGCAGCGCGGATGGAATTTGCACCCTGTCGGCATATTGATCAAGTCCGGCGGCGAACCCGGAATCGACGAAACGTGATCTTTATGAGTCGTCAATGTCGGCACAGCCTTGATTAACCCGATGGTATACGGGTGCCGGGGGTTCTTGAACGTGGTGTACACATCGGCGAGCTCCACCACCTTGCCGGCATACATCGTCGCCACCCGGTCAGCCAGCTCTGCCGCCAGCGAAAGATCGTGCGAAATAAAGACCATCGCAAAATCCAGCTTGGTGCGCAGTTCCTTCAGCACATCCATGATATTTCGTTGCGTCAAAATATCCAGCGCTGTCGTGGGCTCATCTAGAATCAGCAGTTGAGGCTCAAGCAGCAGTGCCAGCGCAATCAACACCCGCTGCCGCATCCCCCCCGAGAGTTCATGCGGGTAAGCATTCCAAACCCGCTCGGGTTCCAGCCGCACCAGTTTGAAGAGCTGCTTGGCGCGTTCTTCCAGTGCCTTGCCTTGCAGATAGCCATGGGCGCGGGCAGTGTCAGCAAACTGCTCCGAAATTCTCAATACCGGGTTGAAGGCATTCAACGCAGCCTGGAAAACCATAGCGCATTCCTTCCAGCGGAACTGTCGCAGTCCACGTGCGTTAAGCCCCAGCACATCCACCGTCGCATTTTTGCTTTGCTCAGCTGGCTGGTAAATGACTTTTCCCTGCCGGGTCTGTGCATTGGTAGGCAGCAGCCGCACAATACCCAATCCCAGCGTGGTTTTACCGGAGCCGCTTTCCCCGATTAAGGCCAGGGCTTCACCGCGCCGGATATCAATCGATACGTCGCGTACAGCCTGCACCCAGCCGCGTTTGGCCTGATAGGCAATTGTCAGCCCGTCAATCGTCAGCACTGGCGCTGCAGGTGTCGTTGGATTGGTCTGAACTGCCGTGTTATCCATGCTACACTCCCATCCGCAATCGTGGGTTAAAGACTTCTTCCAGTGACCTGGAGAACAGCACCAGCCCCAGTTGCAGCAGAATAATGCCGCCCATCGGCACCAGCAGGCTGGCAGCCGCGTTGGGGTTGTAGATGGCGTTTTTAGCATACGCCAGGCTGAACATCACGCCCCAGTTATTGCCAAACGGCACCACCCCCAGGAACACCAGACCCGTCTGCGAGTAGATTGCCGCAGCCATGGCTTGAATCATCGCAATCATGATGTAGCTTGCCATATTGGGCAGCATCTCCCTGAAGATAATATGGGGTGTGCCCAGGTCGAGTAGCTGCGCCGCCTCAACATACTCGCGCTTCTTCAAAGAGAGGAATTGCGAGCGCACCTGTCGAGCCAGTCCGGGCCAGCCAATGACCGCCAGGAAGAGCGCCAGTGTCCAGGCATCTTCCAGCGCAATCATTGTGGCAATCACCACCAGCAGCAAAAAGCGCGGCAGAGTCAGCCAGATATCGGTAATCGTCATCAAGGTGCTGTCCACCTTGCCGCCCATGAAGGCGCTGACCGCCCCCACGACCACCGCAATCGCCGTAGTGAACAACCCGGCCAAAAAGGCCACAATCATCACTTCACGACCGCCGTGAATGAACATGATCCAGTTCTCGCGGCCCATAAAGTCTGTTCCCAGTGGGTGGGCTGCCGATGGCGGCTTGTTGATTGCAGTTGTATCTGAGCGAGTTTCAGGCGGCACAATCAAGGGCCCCACAAAGCAGATCAGCACCAGCGCCACGATCACGAACAGTCCAAACAACCCCACTTTGTTTCGCGCCAGCAGCTTGAAGTTCTTCATAAACCCTTTGCCGAATCCGCTGAGTACATTGCCAATTTTAGACATGGCTTATGCCTCCTTATCCGTGGTGATGCGAATGCGGGGGTCCAGCCAGCCATACAGCACATCAGCCAGTGCAGTGGAGATGATGACCGTAATTGTCGTCACCAGCAAAATTCCCTGCATAATCGGGTAGTCGCGCTTGCCAATAGCCTGGTTGAGCAGCAGCCCAATGCCCTGATAGATAAAAATGCTTTCAATCAAAATTGAGCCACCCACCACAAAGCCCAGCGAAATTGCCAGGCTGGTGATCAGCGGCAGGCTGGCGTTTCGGCCCACATAGGCTGTGATGATTCGAAAATCGGGCAGCCCGCGGGCTTTTGCCACGTTCACATAATCGTCGCCCAGCGTGCTGAGCGTGCTGCTGCGCATGGCTAGCAGCCACCCACCGAGCGTGGTTAGCACATATACCGAACCCGGCAGCAGATAGTGTTTGAAGACATCTACAAAAAATTCAATCGTAAAGCCCGGCTTCACTCCGGGTGAAAGCGACCCCCGGATGGCAGTTACCGGCACGATCTTCCAGGTGACCACCAGCAGCAGAATCAGCATGATTGCAGTCAGCGTGTTGGGAATGGAGTCAATCACCGCACTGAGGTTGGTCAAAATGTAATCCAGAGCGGAGTTGCGCTTATAAGCCGAAATCATCCCCAGAAACATGCCAATCACAAAGCTGATCAGCAGCGCCGTGCCCACACTGAACAATGTCCAGGGCAGGCGGGCGGCAATCAGTTCCATTACCGGCTTGCCGCGTGCCAGTACATACGAGTCGCCCAGGTCGCCTTTGAGCAGGTTGCTCATAAAATCAAGATATTGTTCATGGAGCGGGGCGTCAATATCAATCCGCAGCAGGCTGGCCGCGCGCATCCGGGCCTCATCCTCTGAAATTCCCTGCGAATCCATCAGGTTCAAGACCATGATGTCCACCGGGTTGCCCGGCAGCGCGCGGATGATAATAA
>JAGOFZ010000079.1:3922-7245 GCA_017996955.1 Longilinea sp. | reverse complement strand
CCAAAATGCGCATCCTGTCAGATTACTACGCAGATGACGACCGCATTGAGGTTATTGGCGAAAAGGGCATCCTGTTCATAAATCGTTACACGGCCAGAACCGTTGACCTGCCCGAATTGATGCTTTTTAAAGATGGAAAAACGACGCCAATCCCGGTTGAAGGCGTGGAATGGCACGACAGTTTTATTGCCACCACGCACGATTTTATTGAAAAGTTGAAAACCGGCGGTCAACCTCGGCTTGATGGTTTCACCGGCAAAGCTGTGCTGCAATTCACCCTGGCCGCGCTCCAGTCTGCCGCCACAGGGTGCGAAGTTCGTCCTGATGATGTGAAATAAACCCGGTTGAGATAACCCTCTATAGGGTGACAAATGCTGTTCAATGCAGCCCCCGGGCTGCATTGAACAGCAGCAAGGGGGAGCAGTATGCACTCGCAACCCGGCCCAGTTTTTGTCACGCTGCCAGTTCGGTCAGCGCTGCCTGCCCACTCTGCAGCCGCCAGCGCAGCGGATGTGCGCCCGCCGAATGATGTTGGCACAATGCGTCATATAGTGCAGGTCACAGGTGACGCGTGAGCAGGCTAAATCAATCAAATCCTCAGGGCGATACAACCATAACTTGACCAGATAATCCTCGCCGCCTGTTATTATACGCTGATTTAAATGGCATCATGCCAGGCGTCTTTGGGTGACGTTACCCGAGAAGCAGGCAGAATGAAACTGAATACCCGTCTTTGAGCCCTTAAAAGCTGATGTGTAATGACCCGGCTCTTGTATGTATAATGAATATTATGGGCAAGATCAATGTTGGCAGCATTACAGGAAATAGTGGCATCATCAACATTGGCTCGGGCAATGTTATTGTTCCCGATCCTAGCTTGCCCGCGCTGCACCAGCTCCCTGATCCGCCGGCAGACTTTGTGGGGCGGGTGGTAGAACTGGAGGATCTGGTTAATGCTGCCCAGAGCATGAATATCCTTATTCATGGATTGGGCGGCATCGGCAAGACCGCCCTCGGTCTGGTGCTGGCCCACCAGTTGAAGGTCCGCTACCCCGACGGGCAGCTTTACCTCCATTTGCGCGGGGCTTCCAACAACCCCGTGACGCCCGCCGCGGCGCTGGAGCAGTTGATCCGCTCCTTTGCACCCGTGGCCCGCCTGCCCGAAGATGTGGAGCAGCTTGCCAACATCTACCGCACCTTGCTGGCGGATAAGCATATCCTGGTCTTGCTGGATGACGCCCGCGATGCGGCCCAGGTGCGCGCCCTGCTGCCGCCCCGCCCGGCGCTGGCGATTGTGACCAGCCGCGGGCGCTTTGACCTGGCAGGCTACCACACTTGCGACGTCTCGGCGCTGCCGCTGGAGGATGCCGTCAAGTTGATCTGCGCCGTCTGGGGCCAGACTGGCGAGGTGACCGCCCTGGCCGCCCGCTGCGGCCGCCTGCCGATGGCCTTACGCGCTGCCGGAGCACTGCTGCGCCGTCGCCCCGACCTGACGCCTGCCGGGGTGGACGCCCTGCTGACCGATACCGCCCGCCGCCTGGCGCTGGCCGACCCCGAGCGCGATAACCTGACCGTGGCCGCGGCCTTCCAGGCCAGTTATGACCAGCTCACCGCCGACCTGCAGGCCCGCTGGCGCGCCCTGGGCGTCTTCCCCGCCGATTTTGACACCGCAGCCGCCGCGGCGGTGTGGGGGGATGCCGCCGACCCCGGCGAGACATTGGCAGACCTGCATGCTGCCGGGCTGGTGGATTTTGTGACCGGTGGCCGTTGGCGGCTGCACGACCTGGCGCGCGACTTCACCTGCTCTCTCTGCGCCTCCGCCGAAATGGATGCCCTGGCTTACCGCCACGCGGCGTATTATCTGGATGTGCTGGCAGAAGCCAATGCCTGGTATCTGAAAGGCAGTGAACATATCCTCGCCGGACTGGTGCTGTTTGACCGAGAACGCATGAATATCGAAGCCGGGCAGGCTTGGGCGGCTGCCTGCTCCACCGGCCCAATCACCGCAACGCTCTGCAATGCCTACCCCGATGCCGGGGCCTATGTGCTGCCCCTGCGCCTGCACCCGTGGGCGCAGATCGCCTGGCTGGAAGCCGCCCTGACCGCCGCCCGAGCGCTGGGTAACCGCGAGTACGAAGGGTTCCATCTCGGCAACCTCGGGAATAGATACCGAGAACTTGGCGAACCACACCGGGCAATTGAGTATCATCAGCAGCGATTAGTGATTGCCCGTGAGATCGGCGACCGGCACGGCGAAGGGAACGCCCTCGGCAATCTGGGACTGGCCTGGGACGACCTCGGCGAGCCGCACCGGGCGATTGACTATTATGAGCAGGCACTGGTGATTGCCCGCGAGATCGGCGACCGGCGTAGCGAGGGTCAAACACTTGGTAACTTGGGGAGTGCCTGGGATGGCCTCGGCAAGCTGTACCGGGCGATTGACTATTATGAGCAGGCACTGGTGATTGCCCGCGAGATCGGCGACCGGTGCGGCGAAGGGAACGCCCTCGGCAACCTGGGGAATGCCTGGGCCGACCTCAACGATTCGCGCCGGGCGATTGATTATTTCGAGCAGGATTTGGTGATTACCCGTGAGATCGGCGACCGGCGCGGTGAGGGGCAAGACCTTGGCAACCTTGGGAATGCCTGGTTTGCCCTCAACAATCCGAGCCGGGCGATTGAGTATCACGAGCAAGCGCTGGTGATTGACCGCGAGATCGGCGACCGGCGCGGCGAGGGGCAAGACCTCGGCAACCTGGGGAATGCCTGGGCTGCCCTCAACGATCCGTGCCGGGCGATTGACTATTATGGGCAGGCGCTGGCGCTGGCCCAGGCAATTGGCGATCGGCAGGGCGAAGCCAACCGCTGCTGGAACCTGGGGCTGCTGCTGGAGCAGCAGGGGGAGCTGACCCGCGCCATTGAATTGATGCAGGTGCAGGTCGATTTTTTGCGCGCCATCGGCCACCCAGACGCAGAGGAAGCAGATGCCTATGTGCAAGAAATCCGTCAGAGGCTGTAGAACACCCTGGTTGATTGCGCTAAAGCAAAGGAATTATGCGCCAGCAGTTACTCAATTGACTCTGAGTTGTCACCATATATGTACGTTTAACCTTTTTATACTATGGCAGACCCTTGACAGGTTTCGTTTACCGCCTTATACTATTACTCGTCCGACCGGTCGGTCGACAGATAGGTTGATAAAAGAATACTTATGGCAATAGAAACTTACAACAAAATCCTCTCTGCTGCTCATCGCCTGTTTGTAAAACAGGGCTATACCGCCACCTCCATGCGCCAGGTGGCCGAGGCGGCTGGGATTGGCA
>JAGOFZ010000079.1:0-3822 GCA_017996955.1 Longilinea sp. | reverse complement strand
GATAAAAGAATACTTATGGCAATAGAAACTTACAACAAAATCCTCTCTGCTGCTCATCGCCTGTTTGTAAAACAGGGCTATACCGCCACCTCCATGCGCCAGGTGGCCGAGGCGGCTGGGATTGGCAAAGCCACCATTTATCACCACTTTCCCGACAAACAGTCGATTGTGATGGCGCTGCTGCAACACAACCTCACGCGCATGGAAGAGGCCTTGCGGCTTGTCCGCGCCGAAAACCACCCGCGCCGCCGCATCCAGGTGGCAGCTGAGGCCAGTGTTGATTTTCTTTTCGAGTCAGTCGACATCCTGCAAATCGTCCGGCGCGAAATTCCCGGCGGCCGCGACCAGATGCAGGGCGGTTTTGCCAGATTCTTTCAGGAATACATGGCCTTGCTGGCCGATGCCATCCAGCGTGGCATCGAACAGGGCATCTTCCGCCCGGTTGACCCGGTCAATAGCGCGCGCGTGCTGATGACCATGATCCAGGGCACTTTTGCGATGGCTTATCTGATCAACGAACGCGCCCAAACGCCCCAACAGGCTGCCACTGACCTGTTGGATATTTATTTTCAGGGCCTGGATGCCCGTTAAGCGCTCTTTTTTTATCTATTTTATCGACCGAACGGTCGGTCTATTCGTTGAAGGCAGGAGTCTCATGTCAGAAAAAGCCATCTCTGCCCGCACAAAATTTGGCCTGGTACTGCACTCTCCAACCTTTGTGGTGCTCTGGTTGAGTGAAGCCTTATCACTGATTGGCGACCGGCTGATCATGGTTGCCCTGGTGACCCTGGTCTATGATCGCACCGGCTCGGCCAGCGCGGTGGGGTTGTTGATGCTGTGTAAAGCCATCCCGGCCCTGGCGCTGGGCAGCCTGGCTGGGGCCTGCGTTGACCGCTGGAATTGCAAGTGGATCATGGTCATCGCTAACCTGCTTCAGGGATTGCTTGTTTTTTGTCTACCACTCTCGACGGGCATTGTGTTCATCTTTTTTATCTACCTGGCAATGTCGACCGTGAACCAGTTCTTTGTCCCGGCGCGTTCTGCCACCATCCCGGACCTGGTGGCGCAAGAAGCTCTGCTATCAGCTAACTCGCTGTTTGCCATTTCATTCGTCATCGCGATGGCGATTGGACCCGCCATCGGCACCTGGATCACTGAGCGTGTCAGCCTGAACGCTGCCTTCTACACAGACGCCGCCACCTTCCTCGTCCCGGCGCTGGCTGTCACTTTCCTGGTCATTCCACGCCAATGCCGGACTGCCGCAAAACCTGGCCTGAGCAGTGATCTACGGGCTGGGTTGGTTTTTGCCCGCTCTCAACCAGCTGTGCTGGCAGCCCTGGCTACCTGCAGCGCCGCCTTCCTGGTCATCGGTACCATTTCGGTCACCGGGGTGGTCATAACCCGTGAAATCCTGAATGTCGATTCCAGCAAGTTTGGCGTTATGATGTCAGCGCTGGGGATTGGTATGTTGTGCGGTGCAGTCGCCACGGGCTGGTTGGGGCGGCGCTTTACGTATGTTCAGTTGAGCGTGGCGGGGGTTGTTCTGATGGCGCTGGGAATGACGGCCTTACCCTGGTCTTCGAGCCTGGTTATGGCTTCCTCGTTTACAGCCGCCATTGGCCTGGGTATGATCATCGTGCAGGTAAACGGCCAGACCCTGCTGCAAACCATCGCACCTGAAATGCGCGGACGACTGATGGGTATCTCACAAACCCTGACTGGCAGTGTCACATTCTTGGCTTCGGCCCTGGTTGGGCTGCTGGTTGAGCATCTAAACGTAATCATCGTGATGGGGAGTGTCGGCATGATCACATTGGCTGTGGCTGCCACGGTCGCCATCTTATATCACAACACTTCAATGTGAATGGAGTACCGAAAATGCAGTACATCAAATCTCTCACAGAATTGAACCAGGCTGATCTATCCATCGCCGGGGGAAAGGGCGCTAATCTGGGTGCACTGATCCAGGCCGGGCTGCCCGTCCCACCCGGATTTTGCGTCATAACCCCTGCCTACCGTGCTTTTGTGGAGGCAAACAAGCTGCAGCTGGAAATCCGTCAAATTGTCGATGCGACCCGGATGGATGATCCAGCCGCGTTGGATGCATCCTCCGACGCGATCCGTGCCTGTTTCCAGCAGGGAGAGATGCCCTTGGCTCTGGCGGACGAAATCCGTCAGGCGTATGCGAATTTGCATAATCCACCCGGCTTGGTCGCCGTCCGCTCATCAGCCACTGCCGAGGATTTGCCCGATTTATCTTTTGCCGGCCAGCAGGATACTTACCTGAACATCCTCGGCGAGCCGGCTCTTCTGGATGCCGTCATCCGCTGTTGGGCCAGCCTGTGGACGGCACGGGCAATCGGCTACCGGGCGCGCAACCAGATCTCTCAGGACGAGGTCGCTCTGGCGGTAGTCATCCAGCAGATGGTGCAGAGCGAGGCTGCGGGGGTTTTGTTCACCGCCAACCCGCTGACCGGAAAACGCAGCGAAACGGTCATTGATGCCACCCTGGGGTTGGGCGAAGCGCTCGTCTCTGGTCAGGTGGAACCCGACCATTACGTAGTAACTGGCTCCGGGGAGAAAATTCTGCACAAGACTCTGGGTGCCAAGGCACTCTCCATTCAGGGTCAGGTCGGGGGTGGCACCGTCACCCTCCACCATACCGCTGCCAGCCACCAGGCCCTGCCCGACGATCAGATTCTCGCCCTGGCACAGCTTGGTCAACAGGCACAAAATTTTTTTGGCGGTCCGCAGGATATGGAATGGGCCTGGTCGGAGGGACGCTTGTACGTGGTGCAGTCGCGCTCGGTGACCTCGCTATATCCCCTACCAGCCGGTCTGAAGGATGAACCAGTTGAGGTGCTGCTGTCCTTTGGCGTTTGGCAGGGAATGCTCGACCCATATACCCCCCTCGGGCAGGACGTCTTCAGCTCACTGATCCCCGGGATATTGCAGTTGTTCGGGCGAAAAATCAATGCGAGGGAACAGCGTGTTTTTCTCAGTGCCGGGGAACGCCTTTACGTGAACATGACCGGGCTGCTCTCCAACCCCATTGGGCGCAAAGTGGTCAATCTGTTTATCGGGGCAATTGACCCTGTCAGCAGCGCCATCCTGACTGAACTGCTCAAGGATGCGCGCTTTGGCGTCAAAACCAGTCTCAGCCTGAAGGAGCGTTTCCAACTTTTACGTGTAGTCAGGCCTCTGGCCGGAAATGTGCTGTTTAACCTCCTTTGGCCCGCCCGCGGGCGCGCCCGGCTGGAACGGCAGATTGACTCGGTACTGACCGAAGTGCAAGGCTCCTGTGACGCAGCTCAAAACCTGGCCGAATTGATCGAATCCATCGATGCCGTCGCCTTCAAAATGCCGCAACAGATGTTCCCCCGCTTGGTGGGGGGCATCGCCGCGGGACAAGCCCCTTACCAAAACTTGCTCCTACGGGCCAGTCAAATCCCCGGTGCACCGGAACTGCTCATGGAAATGGCGCGCGGCCTGCCACACAACGTGACGACGCAGATGGATCTGGCGCTTTGGCGTACCGCCCAGGTCATCCGTGCCGATGATCACGCGGCAGCTCACTTTTCCTCAACAGAAGTTGGCAGGTTGGTGATGGAATATCATTCCGAAAAGCTACCTGCTGCCGCCCAGATTGCCATCCGCTCCTTTTTATCCACCTATGGCATGCGCGGCATCGGTGAAATTGACCTGGGGCGCCCGCGCTGGCGTGAAAACCCAACCGGCCTTTTCCAGGTGTTGAAAAGTTACCTGCAAATTGACCCGGCACTCTCGCCCGAGGCGGTTTTTCAGCGCGGTGCCGGCAAGATC
>JAGOFZ010000078.1 GCA_017996955.1 Longilinea sp. | reverse complement strand
ACATCAAATTTTTGCTTTCAGGATCAAGTTCGTATTACTTAAAGAATTTATTCAACGAATCAATGGCGGGGCGTAAAGTGGTGTATGAAATGTTCCCGCTTGGCTTTGGCGAGTTTTTAGATTTCAGAGGAATTTCTTATCGCCGCAGATCAACACTGAACGAGATGCGTTTTGACCCCCTTGAATACGAGCGCTTAAAAGGCTACTATGATGATTTTGTAAGCTTTGGCGGCTTGCCGGACGTTGTCTTAGAGCCGCGCCTGGAAGCGAGACGTGAAATTTTGCAGGATATCTTCTCATCATATATCAATCTGGATGTACAGACCCTGGCTGACTTCCGAAAAATCGGAGAGCTTACGCAGCTCCTTAAGGTATTGGCCTTTCGGATCGGCAATAAATTAGATTATCTCAAACTCTCTCAAATTGTGGGAATTTCACGCCCAACTTTATCCGAATATTTGGAATTTCTGGAAAAAACGTACGTCATTTTCCAACTCCCCGCCTATACCAATCCAGATCGCACCGTTGCTTTAGGCAAAAAGCTCTATTTTCGTGACAATGGAATTGCGAGCATTCTGGGTCATCCAGGAGAAGGCGCTCTTTTCGAAAACGCAGTTTTCAATCAATTGAAACCCTATGGCGAATTGAATTACCTGACCAGGGAAAGCCAATTTGAGGTGGATTTTGTTCTGACTCCCGCCAACCAGGATCCAATTGGCCTTGAAGTTAAATATCACCCGGTTGCTTCTGATGATGTCAAACTGAAACGTGTTGCCCAGAGAAGTCAAATCCAAAAATCATGGCTGATTGGTCGGGTAGCAACGCCCAGCTTTACCGATTTTATCTGGGGCGGATTGATATTTTGAACCTTCCGGTTCCAGGTGGTTAGCAGGATAAAAAAGAGGCGGCCAAATCGGCCGCCTCCTCTTCTACCATCAATCATTAGTAGCGCAGCAGCGCCCCAATCTTCCCGGCCTCATCCAGCGCCGGAATGGGCGTAACAATTTCCACCTCGCCCCCCTGGCGCATCACTGCGCTCATCGCCAGATCCACCCCATCGGGGAACTTTTGGAACTCGCCCCCGCAAACGGCGCAGGTCGCATCGGGTTGGGCAATCGTCAGCACGCCGCAGTTCTTGCAGCGGTACGCCGCCTTACGAAAGCCTTCCGAAACAATCAGCAGCTGCACCCGCCCGTCATTCACCGTGGCCAGCGTCTCCGACAGCCCGGTGACCGCGTTCTGCAGCTTGGCAGTTTGCGTAATCAGTTGTTCCACCAGCCGCTTTTCACGCTCCAGTTCGGCGCTGCGGCCAATCTCCAGGGCGCGGTTCAGCACCTCCGTTTTGCTGGCGCCCATCCCCATGGTAAACACGCCCACCACCAGGCTCTGCCAGGCTTTTGGCAGCAGCCCGCGGAACATCGCAACGTTTTCGTCGGTCCCGCCAATCAACACGCGGCGGACATGATTTTCTTCAAAGAACCGCACCGCAAATTCTGCGGCATCCTTCATATTGCGTTCCACGGTTTCTTCAACCGTCCGGGTTTGTCCTGCGGTTCCGCCGCGGCGGCCCGGCATGGATGATGCCCCGCCGCGTTTGGTATGCCGCACCTCTTCGCCCACAGTGCCTTCCTGCTCATGCAGGTCGCCCATATGGAAGAAGAACAGCCGCGCGCCCTGCTTATCTACCAGCGCCACCCCATAGCCGCCGTAGCTGTCGGCCAACCCGGCCAACATACGCACACTGGGGCGGTCGCTCATGTGGATCCAATCGCGCACCGGCATACTGAGCGGATAGGCCCGGAAAAATCCCTGCGGCGCACACGAGAACACGGCTACCGCGCGCCCGCTCCAGTCGTACTGGTGATTAAAATACTGCTCAACTGCCGCCACATCCTGTGGAAGATCAACCATCTTTAACAGATTGCGCAGCCGCAGCCGATAAGCATCTGCATTGCCCTCCGAGGGGTTGGTATTGAGGTACACACTCAGTACGGGTTGAGGGGCTGTATAAGCCACCAACTCCCGCAGGTTTTGATCTGTGAACATAGCAACCTCCGTGGTTTGAAACTTGCCAGAATACAATGCCCTATGGGCGTTTCGCCAGGGTAACTGTCACCTCCTTTGTTTCCCCATCCCGCAGGATGGTCAGAGTGACCTGGTCACCGGGTTGCTTGTTCACGACCAGGTAGGCGATCAAATCGCCAAATACATTCACCGGCTGTCCATCAATGGCGATGATCAGATCGCCACCGCTTTCCAGCCCGGCAAATTCTGTGGGGGTTTGTCCGGCCTGTATCCCGGCCTTGTCTGCCGGGCCGCCGTCTGCAACGTCAATCACATAGGCGCCGGTGGTCTGCGGCAGGCCAAGCGCCTCAATCTCTTGCAGCGCAAGCTGCTCGCGGCTGGTGATGCCAATATAGGGGTAATCGTAGAACCCTTTGGCGATGATTTCTGGCACCACATTGCGCACAATTGAAACCGAAATGGCAAAACCGATGCCGCTGTTCACTGGCTGCTCGGTGATATTGGTGGCCTCGGTGTAAATGGCCCGGTTGATGCCCACCACTTCTCCGTTCAGGTTGAGCAGCGGCCCGCCCGAATTGCCCGGGTTGATGGCTGCATCTGTCTGGATCATGTCGCCCGCCGAGAAATATCCCCCCGTCCCCGACTCGCGCAGTGAATCCAGTACCCGCCCTTTGGCTGAAATAATCCCAATCGTCATCGTGCTGTTCAGGCTGAACGGGTTGCCAATGGCAATCACCGTCTGCCCGACCATAATGGTCGCCGGGTCAGCCAGTGCCAGCGGTCGAAGCTGGTCAGCCGGCACATCAACTTTCAACACCGCCAGGTCAGAGTCCAGGTCAGTTCCCACCAGATCGGCCCAGACCTTCAGCCCGGATGGGAAATCCACTTCCAGCAGGTCAGCCCCTTCAATCACATGATAATTGGTCACAATATGGCCGTCCCTGTCAAACACAAAGCCCGAACCAGAACCGCCCCCCAAATCGTTGTAATTGATAATCGTCACCACGCCGGGGTTCACGTTTTGATACAGAGCCGTCAGCAGGGCATCCCGCTCGCTCAAATCAGTAAAACTGGTCGGCAGTATGGGCGCCGGCACGGTTGGCACAATCACCACCGGCGTTGAGCTGGTAACTGGCGCTTCTTCTTCAGAGCGATCCAGAAACGGGATGGTGGGCAGCACACACGCCAGTGTCGTCAGCAACAATACAGCGATGAATAAGACGGCTGCGTATTTTTTCATTTGTACCTCTATTGTAGCCCGAAGGCCAATTAATCAGAGTCGTTTTTAGCTTGCAGATGTCCGCAACTGCTCAAATAAAGCTTTTTGAGCGGCTGTTAACCGCTGCGGCAGTTGCACCCGGGCCCGCACATACAGGTCCCCGGCAGATTTGGGGTCTCGCAGGTGCGGCATTCCCCGCCCGCCCAGGCGAAACAATTGCCCCGGCTGAGTCCCCGCCGGGATGGTCAGCGCCACCCGTCCGAGCGGCGTCTCTACCTGCGCCTGCCCGCCCAGTACAGCGGTGTACAGGTCAATTTCAGCATCAGTGTACAGGTCATCATCCTTGCGCTCGTACCGGGGGTGTGGGCTGACCTCAATCACCAGATAGAGGTCCACATTCGGCGCAGCCCCCGCCACTCTGAGCTTTGTGCCGGTCCGGGCGCCAGCCGGAATCTTGACTTGAATCCGGCGGTTGTCCATCTGTAGAATGCGCTCACTGCCGTGAAACGCCTCATCAAAACTGATTTGCAGCGGTTGTTCATACTGCTGTGTGGGGCGGGCACTGCGTGTCCCGGTGCGCCCGCTGCGGCCCATGGGCGGCATGCCGCCAAAGATGGCGCTGAAAAAGTCTGAGAAGTTGCCAAATACCGCGTTAAACTCCTCCTGCGATATTCCCCGCCCGCTTTGCCAGGCGCCCCAGTCAAAGCTGCCCGGTGTGCCGCCGCTCTGCTGCCACTGCGAATAAGACTCGCCCAGCGAATCATAACGCTTGCGCTTTTCCGGATCCCCCAGCACTTCGTTGGCCTCATTGATTTCCTTAAACTGCTCTTCGGCCTGCCGGTTGCCCGGGTTTCGGTCGGGATGGTATTTCATCGCCAGTTTGCGATAGGCTTTGCGAATCTCTTCTGCGCTGGCGTTGCGCGCCACGCCCAGGGTTTTGTAATAATCTTTATACTCCATAATTTGATTGTATGCTTATGCAGCCTGTGAAGTCAAGTACCCTGAGGCCGGGTCTTACAAGATTCTTACAATTTCAAGAACCCAACAGGACTGTAAGCCCAAATTCCCTCCCGCTTATCCCTTTTCCATGCTATCATAATACCTATGGCAACTGTACAAGACCGCATCCTGATTGTCGAAAGCGATCCGCTCATCAGCGACCTGATTGGGCGGCAAACGCTGCAGGCGGCAGGGTATCAGGTGTTTGTGGTGGGTGATGCCAACGCAGCCATTGCCAAAGCCGTTCAACTGGTCCCAGATGTTATTCTGGCAAATCTCCATCTCTCCGGGTTGACCGGCAAAGACCTCCTGGTAGCGCTCAATTCACAGAACATCGAAACCCCCGTCATCATGATTGCTCCCAAGGGCGCTGAGTCGGATGTCATCCAAACCTTCCGCCTTGGTGCGGCTGACTATATCCTTTGGCCAGCCCGCGAACCCGAGATCATCCAGGTGGTCGAGCGCACCATCAAACAGGTGCGTGAACGCCGTGAACGCGAACGGCTTTCAAAACAGCTTCAACAGACCAATCAAGAGCTGCAAAACCGGGTCCGCGAATTGACCACCATCTTTTCAATTGGCAAAGCGGTCATCTCGGTCACCGATCAATCGGTACTCTTTGAAAAAATCCTCGATGGCGCCGTCAAGGTCAGTCAGGCCGACATGGGCTGGTTCTTAATGCGGGATGAAGCTTCCAAGCTCTTCCTGCTGGCAGCCCAGCGCAACCTGCCGCCTACGGTCAGCGCGCGTGTGGGCCAGCCTTTTGATGATGGCGTCAGCTCGCTGGTAGCCATGTCAGGCGAACTGCTCACCCTGCATGGCGATCCCATCCGGCGCTTCAAAATCGCCGCGCTCGGCCAATCCACGCTGATTGTCCCCGTGCGCGTCCAAAAGCAGGTCATTGGCCTGCTGGTACTGGTGCGCCGCCAGCCGGTGCCATTCAATGGCAGTGAACAAAACCTCATGGAAGCGATGGCCGATTATGCTTCCATCTCTCTGGTCAACTCACAGCTCTTTCGCACGGTTGAACAGCGGGCGCGTTCTTCGCAAATGCTGGCAGACAGCGCCCAAACCCGTGAAAAGATCATGAACGAGGTCCTTTCCTCTGTCAAACGCGAGCTGAATCCCCCCATCACTTCAGCCCGTGATGCGTTGGATAAAATCACCAAAGACCCCACCCTGCGTTGGAATCCTACCCAGCGCCAGACCCTCACCGATTTGCAGGATGCCCTGGTCACGCTGAGCCGCACATCAGAGGCCATTCTCCCGCTGCCTGTTGGACAGTTTCAGCAGGGTGGCATGCGGGTCAATTTGAATGACCTGATCCGTGAGGCGGTTAACCGTTACCTGCCCTTTGCCCAGCATAACAACGTCACCCTGGTTGCTGGCCTGCCGCTCGACCCGGTCATGGTGCAGGGTGATGCTGCCTTGCTGACCCAGGCGCTGCATGGCCTGCTCAGCAATGGCATCAAATACTGCCACCCCGGCGGGCAGGTCGCTATCCGGCTGGAGGTCTCTCGTGAAGGCCAGGCCCACATTGCCGTGACTGATGCTGGATCTGGCATGGACCCGGCTCATACCGCGCGGGTCTTTGAACCGCGTCCCCAGGTCGAGGCCCCCGGACCGCGTCGCTTTGGCGGGTTGGGGGTTGGCCTGCCGCTGGTCAAAACCATCATCACCCAGCAAAACGGCTCCGTCTGGGCTGAAAGCAAGCTGGGGCAGGGCAGCACGTTCCATGTCCTCCTGCCAATCATCAAGTAACATCTACCAGGTGTCGAATGCCCGAGATTAAACAACCGAAAACGGTTGCCATCATTACTGCCGATCTTATATCCGGCGCTTTTATTGAAGAAACCCTCAAAGCGGATGGCTTTTCCGTTTCCCGGTATAACGATCTGGCTTCAGCCTGGCAGGTACTGCCCGCTGCGCCGCCCGACGCGCTGATTGTCTGCGAAAAACTGCCCGATGGCGCCGCCCTGGATTTTTTGCCCCCGCTGCTGCGGCGCCAACCTGCGCTGCCCACCCTGCTGCTGGCTGAGCGCGAATCTGCCGCCCTGCTGCGGGCAGCTCTGACCGCTGGTGTGACCGACTGTCTCTTCAAACCCCTGTCCGCCGATACACTGCTGACCACCCTGCGCGGCGCCATGGAACGTTCAGCCCGCCTGCGAGATTGGGGCTTGCTGCAGGCCCGCCGTACCACCGACAGTCTGCGCGCCCGCCTCGATGGATTGGAGACCTTGGCCCGGCTGGGGCAGGCCATCACCAGCACTTTGGATATTGACGGCGTGCTGACCGCTATTGTGGAGGCCGCCGTAGAGTTAACCGGCGCCGAAGAAGGCAGTCTGCTGCTGCTGGATTCGACCACCGGCGAACTTTATATGCGCGCCGCCAAAAACTTTGACCAGAATTTTGTCCGCACCTTCCGCCTTGCCATCAGTGACACGCTGGCAGGTTCCGTGCTGCGCTCCGGTCAGCCGGTGGTTTTGGACGACTCCACCCCCACCAAAATCAAGACTTCTTACCTGGTGCAGCGGCTGGCCTACGTACCCCTCAAGCTGCATGGCTCAATCATTGGTGTGCTGGGGGTAGATAACCGCACTCAGAAATCGCTCAATCGCGAGCACACCGTCAAAGTGCTGCTGGCCCTGGCTGAATATGCCGTCATTGCGCTGGAAAATTCCCGCCTCTACGGCGAAATGGAAACCCGCCGCCGTGAACTCGAATCTATTCTGACCGGCATCCAGGATGGCGTGATGGTCTTTGGCGCCGATCAGCGCCTCATTATGCTCAACCCTGCCGCGCGTGCTGTGCTCAAACTGGGCGATGAAAACCTTGCCGGCCGCCTGGCCTCCGAACTGATCCTCGATAACGACCTGCTGCATCTGGTTGAATCCGCCGGACAGACGCTGTCCAACGTTACCGAATTTGAAACCGATGGCCGTTCCTGGAGCGTCCACGTGAACACCATTCCCGATGTGGGTGTGGCCCTGCTGCTGCACGACATCACCCACCTCAAGAAGATGGACAAGATCAAAAGCGAATTTGTCCATACTGTCTCGCACGATCTGCGCTCTCCGCTCACGGCCATTTTGGGGTATGTCGAGTTGATTGATCGCGCCGG
>JAGOFZ010000077.1 GCA_017996955.1 Longilinea sp. | reverse complement strand
TGCTGGCTGGCTGCCCCATCTTCCCGCCGGATAATATCTGGAATGCCCGGGTGGATTGGCTGCCCCTCGACCCCAGGTCAGATGCGTACGTCGCTTCCATTGGCATCGATGAGCCATTCCACATGGATTTTGGCTCAGGCGAATGGGATGGCGGCCCCATTGGCATCCCCTACAACCTGGTGGATTCCAGCCAGGCGCCCTCAAATGTTGAATTTTACTATCCTGAAGAAAGTGACCCCGGTCCCTACCCCATCCCTCCCGATCCCTTAATTGAAGGCGGCCCGGATGCCGATGGCGACCGCCATATCCTGATCCTGGATACCGACACCTGCGTTTTGTACGAGTTATATGATGCCTGGCCGCCGGAAAACGCCGGCGACCCCTGGTCCGCTGGCTCCGGCGCCATCTATGACCTGGCTTCCAACGCGCTGCGCCCCGCTGGCTGGACCTCGGCAGACGCCGCCGGCCTGCCCATTCTCCCCGGCCTGGTGCGCTACGATGAAGTGCTCAGCGGGCGGATTACCCACGCCCTGCGCTTTACAGTCCCCGAAACCCGCACCGATTACGTCTGGCCCGCCCGCCATTTTGCCTCTGAAGACGACAACCCCAACCTGCCACCGATGGGGCAGCGCTTCCGCCTGCGCGCCAATTACGATATTTCTGGCTTTGACCCCTTCCTGCAGGTTATCCTGCGGGCCATGAAAGAATACGGCATCATTCTGGCCGACAACGGCTCGCCCTGGTATATCAGCGGCGTGCCAGATGAGCGCTGGAATAACGACCTGCTTCACGATCTGGATGTATTGACCGGCGCCGACTTTGAAGCCGTGGACTCCTCCAACCTGATGATTGACCCCGACTCCGGCGCCTGCCGCCAGCCCACCGCCGCCTACCTCCCCTCCATCCTGCGCTGACCACCCGCAAAAATCTAAAACCCAAAAATTTCCCCCTTGACTTCTGGCGAAACCCTGTGATAAACTCATATGGCTTGAAAAAGCGCCACAGGAAATGCAAATGAGCGAATTCTTCACCATCTCCCCCATCACCCGAACCGTCGATTTTGGCGGTGGTGTTGATATTCCTTCTCGGAGTGCGCCTGTTTCCAGGTAAGTTGTCAAAAAACAACCAGACCACGGGCCCGCTCCAGCGCCCGTGGTCTTTTTTTTAGGATGTAAACCGCTTCAGCGGCCACGGGCAAACCCTGTGGCCGCTTTTTGTTTGGATCGTTTTTGAAAGGAAGTTGAACATGCAGGCAATCGTCGTATCAAATGTTTATAAGCGCTTTGGCAAACCCGCCGATCCATTCTGGAAGCGGATGCTCAACCATCGGCTGGGGCAGAAAAGCAACGGCAATGGCAACGGTAACGGCAATGGCGGTGCCAACGGCAATGGCAACGGCCATAACGGTCAGAACGGCCACGCCCAGCCCGAATCGCGCTACGTCGTTGCGGTGGACCATGTCTCTTTTGAGGTGGGCGACGGCGAAATCTTTGGCGTGCTGGGTCCCAACGGCGGCGGCAAATCCACCCTCATTCGATTGATCTCCACCCTGCTGCTGCCCGACAGCGGCATGATCTCCGTTTTCGGGTTCGATGTTGTGCGCCAACCCATGCGTGTCCAGCAGATCATCAACCGGGTCTCGGTAGAAGCCAGCTTCTTCAAGAAGCTCTCACCCATGGAAAACCTGCTCTACGGTGCCCGGCTCTACGGCCTGGAAGGCCGCCAGACCTACAAACAGGTCCTCGAGATCCTCACCCGCCTGGGCCTGGAGCGCCGCTCCATCTTCAATCCGATGGATGAGATGTCGCGCGGCATGCAGCAGAAGGTCGCCATTGCCCGCGCCCTGCTCACACATCCGCGGGTGCTGCTGCTGGATGAGCCCACCACCGGCCTCGATCCGCGCTCCAAGCGCGAAGTGCAGACCATGGTGCGTGAACTGCGCGACAAAGATGGCACCACCATCGTCCTCACCACGCACGACATGGTCGAAGCTGAACAGCTTTGCAACCGTATCGCCATCATGGATTCCGGCCGCGTCCGCGCCCTGGATACCCCCACCGGGCTCAAGCAGTTGGTGCAAAAGCCCGATGCCCACGAACCCACGCTGGAAGAAGTTTTCCTGGAACTCACCGGCAAACAACTCATCAACAAGGAAGAATTACAACCGGAGGAAGTCTGATGATGAACTTTACCCCACTCTTTGACAGTGAGCATTTAAAGCTCACCCCCATCGACATCGAAAAAGATGCCCCCATCGAAGCACCCTGGACGGTGGACCCCGATTACGCCCGCCCGCTTGCGGGCGGCGTCCAACCGCAGACCGTCTTCAGCCTGAAGAAGATCTACGCCGACATCCGCAAACGCATGGATGAACAGCGTGACCTGATCCACTTCATGCTTCGTGAGGCTTCCGATGGTCGCCTGCTGGGCTACCTGCGTTTTGAAGACCTGTTCTGGAGCCACCAGTCCGCCTGCCTTGTGCTGCGCATCGCCAACCCTGCCGATTTCCAGGCATATGCCGCCGAAGCCCTGCAGCTTGGCCTGGTCTATGCCTTCCAGGAAATCAACACCTACCGCCTGTCGGTCAGCTTTGCTGAATACGAAGCCGCCGAGCGCCGGCTCTTTGAAGGCGCTGGCTTCATCCCGGAACTGCGCCTGCGCGAGAGCCGCTTCCGCCAGGGCCGCTACTGGGACATGCTCACCTACACCATGCTGCGCCCCGAATGGGATCAGCTCAAGGAGATCCACTAATGAACACTGATATCTTGCAGGGTGACCGCGTTCGCCTGGCGGTGCCGGATTTTGAAAAAGACTTTGCACTGTTTGAACGCTGGCAGCGCCACACCGAATATGCCCGGCTGCTGGACTTTGGCCCCATCATGGTCTGGTCGGCTGAAGAAATGCGGGCCTGGCACGAGAAACAAACCGGCCCCAAGTACTTCTTCCTGATCCGCCGCCTGTCAGATGATGCCCCTATCGGCTTCATCGACCTGGATGGTGTAGATCAGCTCAACCACAGTGCCTGGGTGGGCATCGCCATCGGCGAGCCCGAATGTTGGAGCCAGGGCTACGGCGCAGACGCCATGCGCGTGCTGATGCGCTACGCCTTCATGGAATTGAACCTGCACCGTGTCAACCTGGATGTTTTTGCCGATAACCCCCGCGCGATCAAGTCCTATGAAAACGCCGGGTTTGTGCAGGAAGGCACCGCCCATGCCATGCTTTGCCGCGATGGCCGGCGGTGGGATGTCGTCTATATGGGTATTCTGCGCAGTGATTGGGACAAACTGCATGGGAGCCCCGGATAGGAGCCATTATGGCCTCGGTAACACTACAAATGCGCGCCTCACTGGCTTTTGTGGAGCGCAACTTCAACCTCATCAAACGCTACTGGTCCTGGGAACTGGTCTGGCTGATCTATTCCATCGCCGACTGCCTGGCCGTCAGCTTCATTGGCCTGGGCATGGGTGCGTTGGGGAACGCCACCGCCATCAACACCCAGTATATGGTCATCTACCTGCTCATTGGCACGCTGGTCTGGCGCTTTCTGTCCACCATCTTCTACTGGATCACGGAACTGGTCAGCATTGAGCGCTGGGAAGGCACCATCGAATACACCCTGATGGCCCCCATCCGCCGCTTCACCCACATGGCCGGGCAGACCGTCTTTGCGCTGCTCTATGGCCTGGCCTTCACCGGGGTTGTTCTGCTGGTCACCTCCCTGGTCTTCAAGATTGACCTCAGTCAGGCCAATCTCTGGGGCGGGTTGGTGATGCTGGTCGCCGGCAGCTTCTCGTTTGTCGGCATCAGCATCATGGCCTCTGTGCTGCCGCTGCTCTTCCCCGAGCGCGGCGCCCAGATGACGCACGTCTTCATCGCACTGCTGCTGCTTGTTTCGGGCGTCTATTACCCCGTCAGTGTGCTGCCCGGTGCGCTCAAGGCGCTGGCCGCTTACAGCCCCGCCACTTATGTTCTGGAAGGGGTTCGCCTGGCCTTGTTGGAGGGCGCATCCCTTGCATCGTTGTGGCCTAAAATCTGGCCTGTCCTGCTCATGGGCGCAGTCTTGATTCCGCTTGGCCTGTTCGTTTTTCAACTGGGTGAACGCTATGCCAAGAAAACCGGCAAGCTTCACCGCAATGGCTGATTTTTTAAGGAGTTCATGATGAACCACATTCTTGATATTCAATTCCCGGCCCCCTTTATCGCTCGTCCGGCTGTGCTGGATGATGCCGAAAAGGCCACTGATCTGTTCAATGCCATTTCCCAGCTCTTAATCGGCGCCAACGAAGCCATTGCTGAAAGTGTGCGCTACTACTGGCAGACCCCGGGCTTCAACCTGGAAACCGATGTGCTGGTCGTCTTCACACCCGATGGCCGGCTGATTGGCGAAGCTGAGTTTTGGGATACCGGTGAACCGCATGTGCATTACCACGGCGAAACCTATGTCCATCCCGACTTTGTCAATCAAGGCCTCGAAATCGCCCTGATTGCCTGGACCGAAGCCCGCGCCCAGCGCTCTGTTGGAAAAGCCCCTGCCGAGGCCCTGGTCAAAATTGCCCAGGGCACCTATGACCAGGACCACGTACTGAAAACCATCCTGCAGTCGCAGGGCTATCAGTATGAGCGCTCCTTCTACCAGATGCGCATTGAAGGCCTGACCACCCCGCCGCCCGCGCCCATTTTGCCAGATGGCCTGGTAATCCGCGCCATGAACCCCGACACCGAGTTTGATGCCGTGGTGGACGCCGTTGCCGATTCTTTCCAGGATCACTGGGGCTTTGTGCCTCAACCCCGCGACGAGCGTCTGGCTCAGTGGCGCCACCGCGCCGCCCACAACCCGCGCTACGACCCCTCCCTGTGGTTCGTCGCCATGGATGGTCAGGAGATTGCTGCCATTGCCCTCTGCTACGCTTCTACTGATGAAGATGCAGAAATGGGCTGGGTGCAGACTCTGGGTGTGCGCCGCCCCTGGCGCAAGCAGGGTCTGGGACTGGCGCTGCTCCACCATGCCTTCGGTGAGTTGTACCGCCGCGGCCGCCATGCGGTTGGCCTGGGGGTGGATGCCTCCAGCCTGACTGGCGCCACCCGCCTCTACGAACGCGCCGGCATGCGCGCGGTGCGCCAGTTCAACAGCTATGCCAAAGTTCTGCGCCCCGGCATCGAACTGGGCACTGAAACGGTAACCGTTGAATAAAACTTCCCCGCATCCTGTCCGGCAGGCAGTCAATCCCGCCTGTCGGACAGCCGCGGGGTCACCCGGATGATCCAACTTTCTTTGGAATGCGGGCCTGATAGGGTGCCGATTCCCTGTGTTATACTTGCCAGCATTAATCTAAGAAAACGAGGATGCGAAAGACATGACAATCCGGGCACTTATCTTTGACATGGGCGGTGTCCTCCTGCGCACCGAAGACCACCAACCCCGCCTCAAACTATCAGGCGATCTGGGAATTGATTATGATGGCCTGATGAAACTGGCCTTTGGCGGCGAATCAGCCCGGCGGGCTACCATCGGTGAAATTACCGAAGAAGAGCACTGGGAAATTGTCCGCCAGCAGATCAAGAAATCTCCGGCCGAAATGGCCGCCTGGTGTGAGCAGTTCTGGACGGCTGACAAGCACGACACTGAACTGATTCAATTTATTGGCAATTTACGCTCCCGGCTCCGCACCGGCCTGCTCAGCAATGCCTGGTCGGGCGCCCGTTCAGCCATCACCCGCCGTTTCCCCGGCACCCTGGATGTCTTTGACGTGACCATCTTCTCAGCAGAAGTGGGCATGGCCAAACCCGATGCCGCCATTTATCACCACATCCTTAAGCTGATGGATGTTGAACCCCATGAAGCGATCTTTGTGGATGACTTTATTGAAAACATCCAGGCTGCCCGGCAGTTGGGCATGGTAGGTGTTCATTTCCATGATTCGCTGCAGGCTCGCCAGGATGTGATTGCTGCATTAAACCATTGATTTGAGGTTGTGTGAAAATCTTCAAATTCGGACAACCGGCGCTCCTGTTTTTGCTTGCCACCATTATTGATGGCACGATCTACAGCGCCTGGTCGTTGTTCTTCAATTTTTTCATTCTAAGCCGCGGCTATGATCAGACCTTTCTGGGGATGGTGAACGCCGCCCCTTCGTTTGCTGCGCTGGTATTGGGCATTCCCCTCGGCATGCTCTCTGACCGGCTGGGCCGCCGCCGGGCCATGCTGCTGGGCCTGCTGATTTACTCACTGGGGGCTCTTGGGCAGCTACTCGCCCCTGGTCGGTCCTTGCTGCTGTTAGCCAGCCTGACAGCCGGTACTGGGAACACGCTGTATTATCTGAGCCAGGCGCCCTTTATGATGAAGGCCTCTACCCCGCAGAACCGGGCCATGCTCTTCAGCCTGAATTTCGGTCTGATTACGTTGGCCGGCGCGCTGGGCAGTATTCTGGCGGGCTCACTGCCGCCAATGCTGGCGGCTGTCTTG
Source organism: Longilinea sp. (assembly GCA_017996955.1). GTDB lineage: Bacteria > Chloroflexota > Anaerolineae > Anaerolineales > Anaerolineaceae > JAGOFZ01. Next base: position 911 of record JAGOFZ010000077.1, on the reverse strand, counting down.
CAGGTAGCTGAGAAGCACGTCTCCGTCTATCAGACCATCCTCTTCGGCGCTGTGGCCATTGGCTCGCTCTCGCTGATCCCCATCTTCTTGATTCGCGAACCAGCCGACCCTCAGCCCACTGCCTTTGGCGTCCAGCCTGAAAAGCAATCCATCTTCAAAGTCCTGCTGCGTCCGGTTGTACTCAAGCTCTTCATCCCTAACATCCTGATTGGCCTTGGTGCGGCGATTCTGATCCCGTATCAGAATATCTTTTTTGATGGTCGTTTCGGTACCTCGGCATCTGCGCTGGGACAGCTCTTTGGCGTCTCAGCCCTCCTCACCGGCATTGGCAGTGTCATTGGCCCCATCCTCGAGCGGCCCCTGGGCGGTAAAATCCGCACGGTGGTTCTCACTCAGGCGGGCAGCCTGGCTTTCCTGCTCCTGATGGGCTTTTCCCCTTATTTCTCCCTGGCGGTCGTTGGCTTTCTTGTCCGCGCAATGTTAATGAATATGGCCTCCCCGCTCTATACGGCCTTCTCAATGGAGCAAATTGAGCCCCACGATCAGGGCGCAGTCAACAGTCTGCTCAACATCTCGTGGACGGCAGGCTGGGCGGTTGGCCCCATCATTTCGGGCGTGGTGCAGCAGCGTTGGGGCTTTACGCCGCTTTTCGTTGCCACGGCTGTGCTCTACAGTCTTGCCATCCTTCTAACCTGGTGGTTCTTTGTCCGGCGGGCCCCGGTGCCAACAACTCAGCCCACCCAGGCCTGAACGATGCCCGCTGCCCCCCTGTTGATTGGCGTGGTCTCCGATACCCATGTGCCCGACCGGGTGAATGCTCTGCACCCCGCGCTGATTCCAGCGCTGCAGGCCGCCGGCGTCAATCTGATTCTGCACGCTGGCGATATCTGCTCGCCCGCTGTGTTGGATGC
>JAGOFZ010000076.1 GCA_017996955.1 Longilinea sp. | reverse complement strand
GGCGGCCGCTGCGATAGAATTTTTCAAACAGGCGCGGCAAGTCCAGCGGGGCAATGCCAATGCCTGTGTCAATCACGGAGAAGAGAATGGTTTCGGCCCGCGCCTGGAGATGGACGCGCACCCGCCCACCGACGGGGGTATATTTGATCGCATTCTCAACCAGGTTGTAGATGGATTGCTGTAACAGAGCGCTGTCGGCTTCTATCACCACCGGGCCATCTTCGGGCAGTTCGGAGACAATCTGGATGTTTTTCTGCGCCGCTTGAGGCTGCAAAAGCGCAACCACCTGACTAACGATTTCGTTAGCCCGTATATTTTCAAGCCGCAGGTCAATGCCAGCTTCAATTCGGCCCAGATCCAAGAGGTTGTTCACCAGGCGCGTCATATTGTCAACGCCGCCAATCATCTTCTTGACATAGCCTTGCTGCTGCTCGTTAAGCTCGCCAACCATTTGCAGCATGGTGGCGTATCCCCGCATGAGGGTCAGGGGAGAACGTAAATCGTGGCTGACAGTGGAGACAAAGTCGGATTTCAGTGTATCGAGTTCTTTGAAATGGGTGATGTCGCGTAACATGCAAATTTTACCGACCTGGCGGCCATCAGCAATAACCGGCGAAACGCTGGCATAATAAATCCGACCATTTTGCAGCGCCAGTTCGCGTGAGACCAGGCCGCTTTCGGGTGGCGTTTGCAGCAAATCGAGCAGTTCGGGCATCAGAACGACTTCGCTGGCGGGCTGCCCGGGCATAGCTGAAGCAATTAGCCCGGGGACCTGTAGAACTGCCGGGTTGACCAGGAAAAGGCGGTCTTTCTCATCAAATACAAGCACGGGCTCGGGGGTCGAAGCCAGAACCGCTTCGAGGCGCTGGCGGCCAATTTCTGAGGTGGCATACAGCCGGGCATTTACGGCAGCAACAGCAGCCTCGCTGGACAGTGTGCTGAGGAAGCGGACTTCGGATTCCGAGAAATTATGAGGCGATTCGTAGCCAACCCAGAGAACCCCGTAATAGTAGTTTTCATAATACAGGGGCAGGGCAATCAGCGCACCCGGGAAAAGCTGACCGGGTTCGGGCGCTACGCGGCGGACGCGCAGAGTGTTGGGGATGGGCAGCAAATCTTGATGGCGCATCAGGTCGAAGATTTGTTTGTCCAGGTAGGCATAGGTCTCAGTTGCGGGGCCGGCGCCAAAAGATACCCAGGGGGATTCGTGCGTCTCCATCATAACATCCCGGATTAGTACGATCCGGGCGCTATTTGAATCGGGTCCGAGAGCTGCTTCGAGAATGGCACTGACGGCCTCACCGACCTCCAGGTTTGCCACGCCCTGACTGACCACCAACAGGCGGTTCAGTTCTTCCAGGCGCGCCTTGAGGCTGATGCGCATTTGTTCAAATGAAGTGCCCAGGCGCCCAATTTCATCCACGCCGCGAACTTTCATAGGGTTATCAAGGTGGCCTTGAGCAATTTTGACCGATTGGTTGGCCATGAGGCCTAAAGAGCCGGTAATAGAGCGCAGGGTCAGCCGCAGTGTGGAATAGGCCACAACAACGAACAAAGCCAATATGAGCAGTAGTGGAATGGCGATTTTAAGCGCAAGCTGATTTGCACCTTCGGCAGGCATGGTCAGGACAATCGCCCAGGGGCGCCCCTCGCCTGGCTGATAATAGACCAATTGACGGGTGCCGCTGGCAGAAACATCTTCAAAAAACGCAGCTTCGGTTTGGGGTTGGCCAATATAACTGCTCATCACCAATTCGGGTGATTGCATGGTATCGTACAAAATGCGTTGGTTCTCGTCAAGAATCATGCCTTCGCCGCCTTCGGCGGCAATTGTCTGCATGGCTTCAATGGCTGGCTGGGTATATGGGTTGGATACCAGATCTGTGCGCCCAATCAATACCCCAATCATTTGTCCGGTCTCGCTTTGAATTGGGGATATGAATGAGATTTGTGCCGAGATTGGGTTTTGGTCGGCCGGTTGGGTATAGGCCGGAATGGCATAGGTTTGAATCGGGACGCCCTGCAAGGCTAATTGAACAGCCATAAGTTCTTCAGGCGCCAGCTTGATATTTGCCACCCGAGATTCAGGATACCCCGAAAGAATGGCGCCAGTGGAATCCACTAAAACCATCTGTCTGAAGTAGGGCGACAACCGAACCTGGTCGGCCAGACGATCGGCCTGAGTCTGAGGCGAAAGCGGGATCAAATCGGGGGTGGCATAATTTTGAACCAAAGTTTGTCCGGCCTCCAAAAAGTATGGGAGGCTTTTGGCTGCTACTTCGGCAGCGCTGGACATGCGCCCGTTGATCATCTGCCGGGCAGCGGAGCCAGCCACCCACCAGTCGCCCAGGGTTAGAACCAAGGCCGTGATGATAACCAGCGGCATGATGCTGAAGAAAAATCTCCAGGAGAGGCTGGATTCGGTTGGAGAGGGCTGCAGAACTGCGGGGCGGTACCACCCCATGGCTGGGAACAGCAATAAGATTTGAGCAACGATGCCGGCGATCAATAATTCGCCTATGCGCGCCAAGAAGGAGAGCCAGGACTGCGTCAGGGCATAGTCCATACGAACGGCGATAGAACCGTTGACGGTAAAGAAGGACGACAACAAGTAAAACGGCAGGAAGATGACACCAACTGCCAGAACAGCTATCAGCGGTTGTCGCAGCAACCGGTAGAAAGTTGTGCGGTAGGGCTGGCGGATCACCATGGCGAAGACCAGAGCCAAACCGGTAATCTCTATAGGGGTAAATAAGTTATGGGTGCCCCATAGAGACAGGATGATGCCGCTAATCAGCCCAACCAGAGACGCCGGAATGACGCCGAGGAAACCCGCCGCCAGAACCCAGGGGAGGGCAAAAAACATGATCAGCACCGGAGCGGCTGCATCGCCTGGCATGTTAGGCAATGGGATGCCGCTGCCAGATAGCTGCGCCACCATCAAAAAGGTTGCGAAGGGGGTCAGGGCAATGAAAGCTGCCAGCAAGCCCCAGCGCAGGTTTTTGAAAGCGCCGGGAGTCCAGGCAAGCCGAACACCCCAGAAGAGCACTGCCAGCAAAGCAAACCAGCCAAGCCAGCCAAGTAATCCTCCAGGCCAGATGATATTCAGATTTCCCAACTGTAGAGTAGTCATTGAGGGCATGGGAGAAGTGGTTGCAAGAGGTGTACCAGAATTATAGCATCAGGCGATTAATTTATGGTCTGATTTCAGGGTTGGGTTTCGGTAAGCTGGGTGATGGGCAGATATATAGAGAGCTGTGACAGTTCTTCGGTCAGTTCAATGGTTAAGCGCCCGCGATACAATTCCATCAATTGGGTGACGACCATCAAACCCAGGTCAGCGGCAGGGTCAAGATCGTTTCGATTTAATGCGGGGCGGCCATAAAAAGAGATCTGGACGCGATATTCCCACCCGATTTTTTGACCTACGATCGTGATCTGCGAATGAGGCAGCGATAAGCGGAGTGCCCGGTCGAGCAATTCTTCGACCACCCTTTGAAAGTGGCTTTCCTGGATGGCGAGATTGACACTCTCTGATTCAATCTTGATGTCTTCTTTACGATCGCCAGACAGCGTTTTGACGGCGACCAATTCCCAAATCAGATTATGCGCTTCAAGGCACTGGCACTGGCGATAGATGCTTAGCTGTTCGGGGTTTGCCAAAACCAGGCTCAATTCGCTGAAAATGCGATAATTTTCCAGAACGCGGGCGATGTGCTGGGCAGAATTTTGAATTTCGCGGCCAATCTGGCGAATTTGACTACCTTCCAACGGCTCAGTGCTATTTGCCAGGAGGTCAGAATAGCCCAATAATACGCTCAAAGGAGGCAGCAGATATCCGGGGACCGAAAAAGACCTCTGCCGTACCATATCACTAAAGCGGGCATCAATCAGGTCTTTCATCAAGCGCCGCTTTTGCAGACGGGTTTGCACTGCCGTTAATAATTCGGCGTTGTTATAGGGCTTGGTGATGTAGTCGTCAGAGCCGAGTTCCATCCCCTGGCGGATTTCTGAGCGCTTATCTTTAGCGGTTAGAAATATAAAAGGAATGGCAGAGGTGTTTGGATCCTGACTGAGGATTTTGAGGACTTCATAGCCTTCAAGCCCGGGCATCATAATGTCGCAGATGATTAAATCTGGTGCGTTTTCCCACACCAGGCGCAAACCTTCTTCGCCATTTGCCGCTTCAAGGGGTTCGTAGGCATTGTTTTTCAGCAGAATGGCGATATTCTTGCGGATCTGGTCTTCGTCCTCAATAATTAAAATCTTAGGGGGCAATTGTTACCTACCTGTAAGCTGCGTGGGGAATGTGACAACTGCGCGGGTTCCAGAATTCAGGTGACTATCCAACGTAATATCGCCTCCCAGGCTGTTTGCAGCCAGACGGGCAATCGTCAAGCCGAGGCCAACACCGGGAATTTTGCGTACGTTACGCCCACGGCAAAAGCGCCCAAACACCCAGGGGATTTCATCGGCAGGGATACCTGAGCCCTGATCGGTGATTGTCAGGTGATAGCAATTCAAGCCCGATGACAATTCTACAAGCACAGGCTTACCGGGGACGGAGAATCGAATGGCATTGAGCAGCAGGTGCAAAACTACCAGATAAAATAAGTCAGGTGGAGCTTGCTCAGTAAAATCAGGCGCGGGAAGCGCAAAGTTAATCGGGTGGTTGTTCTGATCCCATGCGGAAACATCAGCAATGGCACGCCGGCAGATGGTGATAACATCTTCACAAGGGGATGCTTTGGCAACCAGGGTTCCATCCAGCAGTTGCAGATCAAGAACGTCCGAAACGATTTGATTCAAGCGCTGGACGGCAGTATGGATTTGTTCGAGCTGCGACATGCGTCCATCTGAAGACCAGGATTCGCCATAGGCAATTAACAGCTCAGTGGACGATAGCGCAATTGTCAGGGGGTTACGAAACTCATGAGATACAGCGGAGGTGAGACGGGCTTTTACCGAGGCGATTTCATGATCAGTTTGAGATTCCCGCAAGGCTGCGGTAAGAGCCAATGCAAGATACTGGTTGATCAAGCTAGAGGGAATGTATCGATTGGCACCAGCATCCAGCAAGGTGTTTGAGAAGGCAATAGATTCGGATTCACCAACTGCAAGGATGGGCAGATACAGCCCACGTGAGCGAACTGATTGAATCAGTTGAACTGCTGATGGCGCATCTGAATCAACCGATAAAATCAGTGCGTCCCAGGTGTCGGTTTCTGCGTTGAGCGGAGCATTACCGGACAATATTGACCAAACCGGCGTCATTGTAAAGCCGCCCGCAGCAAGCGCATTTAGAATCTGCTGCGAGTCGGCGTCATTCAAAAAGGCCAGGGCAAGGCGAAGGTTATCCATCTCCAGTAGCGCACTGTTCTACAATCTCACAGGCTCGGGCAAAGACGGCATCTGAGTCCAGACCATCCGAATCCAGAATCACAGCATCGTCAGCCGGGCGAAGCGGAGCAACCGCCCGGGTCGAGTCGATTTGATCCCGGCGGCGCATTGACTCAAGAATGGTTGCATAGCTGGCGCGCTCACCCCGGGCAAGAACCTCATCAGTGCGGCGGCGGGCGCGTTCTTCCACCGAGGCGACCAGATAGATTTTCACATCGGCTTCGGGTAAAACAACCGTGCCAATATCCCGCCCTACCATGACCACACAACCTCGCAAGCCAATGCGGCGCTGCTGGGCTGTCATTGCTGATCGAACGCCAGAATAAGCTGACACCTGAGAAACATTAGCATCCACCTCGGGGCGGCGAATATCCCAGGTGATATCTTCGCCATCCAATAAGATGTCTGCTTTGCGACCATCGGTTTTTGTTGGTGCGCTGACATCAATTTGGATTTGATTGGCAATTGTCGTAACCGCAGCCTCGTCATCTACGGTTTTCAGTGAGCGCAGCGCTGCCCAGGTAACCGCCCGATACATTACCCCGGTATCAAAGTAGAGGTATCCCAGTCGCGAAGCCAGGCGCTCTCCCAGCGTGGATTTGCCCGATGCGGCCGGGCCGTCAATTGCAATGGTTTTTGGATAGTTCATAAAATCACCTTGTTCAGGGAGTGGGATTGATTGCTGCTCCAGGGAATAGATCGGTACGGACCCATAAAATGGCATAGGTGGTGTACACCGGCGCACGGCGATAAAACCCCCATTCTAGCCATTCTCTGGCCACCATAGCAGGCCATTCGGGAGCAGTGTAAATTGTAAAATCCTGGCCGCTGTAGGGTGCGGTTAGTTGCAGTGTATTTGTCTGGTCTGTGATCACTGTCGAAGGCCGGGCATCCACAGGTAAAACCGAATCATATTCTGCTTGAGGATAGTCCTTCAAAGCCCAGCGAAGTGATGGTGACTCTTGAATCACAACCAGATCCAGAGGCTGGCGGTTCTTTTGCGCCCAATCTGAAATCTCTGATAACGATTTGAGCATTAAATCTTGCTCGGCAGGGTAGGCATCAACACGCCAAAGCTCACGATCCGGGTAATTCCCCCGCCCAGCAGCGTTCCACATGGCTGCAACAGTCAGCACGACAGCCACAATAGCAACGCCCCAAGTCAGGCCATTTAGCGCGGTCGGGATGGACCAACCGCCAGCGACTAACAAGGTCAGAATCGCCAGCAGGATGAGTGCAGCTGCAAGCTGGGCCCAACGCGCAAAAACCTGCGCCTCAGACAAGGTTGTCTGGGTGACCAGCGCCGCAAGGTTGACAAGCACTACTGTAATCAGTGCGGCGACTAAAGCGGCCTGACCGGCGCTGATAAAGCGATGTTCCCGCACAATGCCAGCCCAGCGAATGGCCTGGCGCGCGGCCAAAACCCAGAGGGGCAGCAGAGACCAGGACAGGTCAATGACCTGCCGACTGGGGTAAACCAAGGCCAGCAGCAGTGCAATACCGAACCAGAAGAAAAGGAACCGATCAATGGGTTCTGCTTTGAATAAGCTACGAAAACCGCCGACCAACCCCAAGACAAGCGGCAAAAACTCATAGAAGATCAGCGCCAGAGGCAATTGTCCCAGAGAGATGCCAGAAGCGCGCCCCCAGCCCTGGAAATATGTGCCCAGGCTGGCTGCGGCAGCGCTCAAACCGCGCGGTTGCAGGAACAACAATGTACCCACAACGATTAACGTGCCTGCGGCCCAGATGAGGGCGTTACGCCAAGAAAATGGAGCAGGCGCATCATCAGAAGAAGCGGCGATAGAGGATCGCCCGAAGACCAGAACAGCAATCGCAAGGGCCAGCCAGCCGGGGAGGAAATTGGGACCGCTTAGCAGGGCAAGCGCCAGGCAGATTCCGGCAGCGGCCGATGAGCGTCTGATGTAGTAGCCCAGGGCCAGAACTGTACAGGCCAAGCCAATCATCATTCCCCCGGCCTGACGGGAAACAGC
>JAGOFZ010000075.1 GCA_017996955.1 Longilinea sp. | reverse complement strand
ATATCGTGCAGGTAGGCACCGCGGCGGACATGGATCAGTTCGGGTTCGCTCATGCCCATGGCACGGGCCAGGCGCAGCGTCAGATCAGCCACGCGCTGGCTGTGGCCTTCGGTGGGTTCGTCGCGCAGTTCCAAAGATTTTGCCAGGGCTTCAATTGTGGCATCGTAGGCGCGCATCAGTTCATCATACAGTGTGGCACGGTGGATGGCGTTGGCCGAAATATCGGCAATGGCGCTGAGCAGGCGGACTTCGTTTTCGATCATGGCGGTGCGGCGGCCAGCCCACAGCACGCCCAGGGTGGTCTGGCGGGTCATCAGGGGGACACAGGCAACCGCCTGAACACCGCCCAGGTCCTCCGGAAGGGCCATGCGGCGATCTTTGCTCACATCCATTTGCCAGTATGGCTGGCCGGTTTCGATGACGGCATCGGTAACCGAAAGCCCGGTCAGGCGGGCGGGAATATCCGCTTTTTGCCAGCACCCCTGACCATGCGCCAACACTTCCAGATCACCGCCTGGGTCGCGCAGGATCAGGGCGGCGCCCTCAGCCGCCAGCAGGTCGAGGGTTTTGTGCAGGATGATGGGGATCATCTCTGCGCGGGTTTGCGCCAGACGCAAGGCCGAAGCAATGGTGGCGATGGTTTCCTGTTCCCGTTCATACTGCTTGCGCTCGGTGATATCCTGCGTTGCGCCATAAATTCGGATGATACGAGTGCGGCCCACATCCCAGACCGGGCGGCTGTGATCGCGTACCCAGCGGATGTGCTCGTCTTTGGTTACGATTCGAAATTCTTTGACGCTCTGCTGGCCCAGCAGCAGGGCCTGAATGCGCTGCAAAGCAATAGGGCGGTCATCGGGGAAGGTGATGCTGGCCCAGCCGCCTTCCGTTGAAACCTCAGAGGGCTCAAAGCCAGTGATGCGTTCAAAAGCATCGGTAATCCATTCCCGCACGAAACGACCATTCTCATCCACCCGGAAGGCATAGGCGTAGTCTGAAGCCAGTTCAGTGGCAGCGCGGTAACGCTCTTCTGATTCACGCAGCGCTTCAAAGAGGCGGGCATTCCGCAGGGCCACAACTGCCTGAGCAGCCAGGGCGTCTGCCAGGCGCTGATGCTCCTCTGTGAAGGCCTGTGGATCGGTTTTTTCAATGACCACAACGCCTATCGTGTGGGTGCGGTAAACCAGCGGCACACCCATCCAGGCGCGGATACGTGACCAGTCGGGCATGGGGTCGTCTTGCTGCAAGTCGCCTGCTATGACAGTGTTTTTATCCGCCAAGACCTGCTGCAGCAGAGCGCCAATCCGGGGTTGAACCAGATCGGCCTGGAGCGATTCTTCGGATGATTCAGCCAGATAGTTACGCACAGACCGCAGAGTCAGGGAGTCGGCGTTTTCGACCAGCAGGACACTGGCACGGTCATAAGGGATGATCCAACCAAGATAGTCGAGCAGCGTCTCGAGGACCGAGTCGAGTTCCAGGTTCTGGGTAAGTGCCAGGTTCGCCACGCGCAGCGTCTCGGCGACCTGACGGGCGTTTTGTTCGGCGCGCACCAGAAGAGTGTTTTCTACGGCCATGGAGACAAGCTGGGTTATTTGGACCAGCAACGCTTCGTCTTCTGTGTCAAATTCGCCGAATTCTTTATCGGCAACCTGCAAGAAGCCCAGCGGTTCGCCGCTGCGCCGGCGCAGCGGGGCGCCCATCCACCCCGGCAGGATGATGCTGCCGCGCATTGCAGGAAGCTCACGCGGGGGCACGGTGACGGGATGGCGGGCCTGACAGACCAGCACCCCCAGTTCGGGGCGCAAGAGCATCTGCAGCAGGTCGGGAGAATCGACATACTTCTCGCTGGTGGACAGGGCTTGATGCTCCGATTTACCGTCAGGGTTGGTTAACGACAGCCCGGCCTGATGCGTGCCCAGGATAGTCCGCGCGCCTTCTACTGCCGCCTGGAGAATATCTTCCAATGGCAGGGTGGAATGCACCCATTCCGCCAGACTGGCGAGGGCTTGATTGCGGAGTTTGCGAGCGGATTCAGAATCGGGCATCAAGATAAGCTCTATTAAAGCACCGTCCAGACAGATTCGCCAGTTAAAAGGCGGTTGAGTGTTTCGCTAAAGCGGCGGCCATCCACCGGCTTGCCGATAAAACCATCAAAGCCGGCGGCTCGCGCCCGCTCAATATCCTGGCGCATGACATTGGCGGTGAGTGCCACCACGCGCAGCCCGGCATAGCGGGGGTCAGCGCGCAGTTCCTGCAGGATGGTGTAGCCATCTTTTTTGGGCAGTTGAATATCCAGAAAGACAATGTCCACCGTGTTGGGGGGCAGTGTGTTCAGGAGTGCAATGGCATCGCCATCGGTATCATAGATGTTTTGAGACAGCACGCCAGCCAATTTTAGCAGCCGGGTGATGACCAGACGGTTGTTGGCATCATCTTCCACGACCAAAACACGCACTGTTGCCGGGGAAAGCGGAACATCAGCCATGGGAGCCTCCTTTGGGTTTCCGATGAACAGCCCGCCGAACTGAACGCGTCAGTTCATCGGCTGTGAATTGACCTTTTTGCAAGAATAACGCTGCCCCCGCCTGAAGCTGTGTCTGTTCTTCGGGGGTCAGGTCTTTGGCAGAAATGACAATCACGGGCACCGAGGCAGTTTGAGGGTTGGCGCGGAGGGCCCGCAAAACCTCAAAACCGCTGAAACCGGGCATCATCAAATCCAGGATGATGACATCGGGCAGGTCACGCTGGGCCAGGTCAAGGCCAGACTGACCGTCCTGGACGGCGGCGACCTGGTAAATCATACTCCCCAGGCTCAGGCGGACAATTTCCAGGGCATTGGGGTCGTCATCCACCGCCAGAACTTTGCCGCCATCGGGCGCCAGGCGTTCTACGGCGCGGCGCAAGGCATCACGCTCAATGGGTTTGACCAGGTACTCGTTGGCCTGCAAACTAAAGGCCAGCTGCTGTTCATTCAGCACACTGCAGATAACGACCGGAATTTGCTGGGTAACCGGGTTGGCCCGCAGAGCCCGCAGTACGTCCCAGCCATCCATGTAGGGCATCATCACATCCAGCACGATAACATCGGGCTGACTCTGGACCGCCGCCTCCACAGCCCGGCGGCTGTCGCTGAGCTTCTGGACATGATAGCCCTGGGCAAGCTGGGCAGCCAGGGTATCGCAAGCCAGGCGGTCATCGTCAATCACCAGCACCCGGGTTTCGGCTGCTTCAGTGGATTCGGGTTCGCTAAATGAATGGGATGGAAGGCGGGGCAGTGAGAAGTAGAATTTTGATCCGACCCCAGGGGTGCTTTCAGCCCAAATGCGGCCACCGTGCATTTCAACAAACCGCTTGCAGATGGACAGGCCAAGCCCGGTGCCGCCGCGCTGGCGGGTTGGCCCGGCATCCAACTGAACAAACTCGGAAAAGGCGCGGGGGATGTCTTCGGCCTCCATGCCAATGCCAGTATCTTCCACACAGACGGTGACAAAATCATTATCCGCCGAGGCAGAAATGGAAACAAAGCCGGTTTCGGTAAATTTGGCGGCATTCGAGATCAGGTTGATCAGTACCTGGCGAATGCGCGTTCGGTCAGCATGGACCGGTGGCAAACCGGCCGGGATCTGGCGGCGGAGTTCGATGGGGCGGTCACGCACCAGGCCAACGGCGGTAGCCATGACGCCGTTAATCAGGTCGGTCAGATCCAGGTCTTCATAAAATAATTCCATCCGTCCGGCCTCAATTTTTGCCAGGTCGAGGATGTCGTTGATGACGCCCAGCAGGTGGTGGCCTGAATCTTCGATCCGCTGCAAGAGATCTGCCTGCCCGGCGTTCATTTCGCCTTCAGTGCCCTGAACCAGCAAATAAGCAAAGTTGATGATGGAATTGAGCGGGGTGCGCAGTTCATGGGACATATTCGCCATGAAGCGGGTCTTGAGCTGGTTGGCAATTTCGGCCTCAGCCCGGGCAGACTGCGCCTGTTCGTAAAGCTCAGCATTGCGCAGGGCGATGGCTGTCTGGCGGGCTGTGCCGACCAGCAGTTCCAAATCTTCGGGTTGGTAGGCGTTCAGGTTGTAGGATTGGATGGAAATAACGCCCAGGATATCCTCACCGACAATCAGGGGGGCAAACATCAGAGAGGCTGAGAGGTGGGTCTTATCCCCCACCATCCGCCGATGCTCTGCTTCGGCGACCATCTCTTCAGCGGTGCGGAGGTAAAGGATGGGCTGCCGGCTCTGGATAATTTTTAGTGACCAGGGGAACTGTTCCAGCGGGCCAACTGTGCTATCACGATACTCACCCAGGTCATAGCGAACCGCAATCTGCAAGGTGTTTGTCTCAGCATCGTAGAGTGAGCCGTGAAATGAATCCAGGGGAATGACCTGCCGCATTTGTTCACACAGGGTCACTAAAATTCGGCGGCGGTCCAGTTCGCCGGAGACGATGCGCGCCAGTTCGTTCAGGGTGGCCAACTGCTGCGCCCGCTGATGAAGCTGCGCGTACAGGCGGGCATTATCGAGGGCAATGGCAGCCTGATTGGCAAAGGCGGTTACCAGGGGGATGTCGTTGGTGGTGTAAGCGCCTGGTTTATAATTATCAATTGCGAGCATGCCCAAAACTTTGCCCGAAGAGACCAGCGGGACACCCATCCAGGCATGGACTTCACCAGAGACGGGCAGTCGGCGGTTTTTCTGCCAGCGGTTATCTGCACCAACATCATCCAATACAATGGGGAGCGCCTGGGTCACAATTTGATGATTGAGCGGGAATTTTTTAATGGGCATGTGGACGCCCAGGACGTCTTGCGGGTTGGTGAAGCCATGCACCGCCTTGATCACCAGATCGCTGCCTTCCAGCAGCATGATGGAGCCGCTGTCATAATGCAGCACTTTGCCCAGGGCAGACAAAATGCGCTCCAGGACTTCCTGGCTGTCCAGAGTGGAATTGATCAACTGTCCGACTTCCCGCAGGGTATGAGAAGCCAGGTGAGCTTCAGCTTCAGCGGTGAACAGGCGGGTATTGTACATGGCAACGGCGATCTGGTTGGCGAGCGTTTGCATCACGGCCACATCGCCGGCAGAAAAAGCCGACAATTGTGAGCTTTGAAGATCCAACACACCCAGCATTTGGCCGCCTGCCCGCAGAGGCAAGGCCAATTCAGAACGGACCTCTGGGAGCACATCGATGAGGGTACAGCGTGGGTCCGAATGAGCGTTTTCAGCGTTCACCGGTTCGCCCTGTTCGGCAGCGGTGCCGATCAACCCGCAGCCCAGGGGGATGCGCAGGTCGGGTGAGGGCGGCTGACCGTGATCGCCCACAGAAGCAGCGCCTAATTGAAGCGCGGCGGTGGTTCTATCGGGGACAAAGATCAAGACGGCGTAAAATTCAAAAGCACCCCGGATCAGGTCTGCAATGGTGGGCAGCAGGGTATGGTCATCTTTCAACAGGGTGATGTAATTTCCGACATGGTTGATGACTTCCAACTGGCTGATGCGCTCGTCTAATTGAACAGTGCGCTCGGCGACATTTTGCTCCAGGCCGTCAACCGAGTCTTTCAGGCGATCGGTCATTTCGTTAAAGGTCTGGGCCAGGGCGCCAATTTCATCTGCCGATTCGACTCGGGCTTTGACGCTCAAATCGCCGGCGGCGACCTGCATTGCCGTCTGCTGCAAGTGGGTGATCGGGCGGGTCAACCAGCGGGTCAAAGCCCAGGCGCCGCCCAGTCCCAACAAAACGACCACAACCGCCAGGATCCAGGCGCCCCCCAACTGGCCCCGGACCACGTTCAACGCGGCCTGACGCGACTGGACAAAGATGACCTGCCAGGATTCCGAGGCAAGCCGGGAACGCCCACCCTGACTGCGGATATTGGCTGTCAGGGCATCTTCAAGCACCAGATTTTCTGCAGCGGTTTGTAAAGCAGCGGCAGACTGGGAAGCATCCAGCATTTGAGAGGTTAATGTATCGGGAGGCAGGCGGTGCAGCGCTTGAAGGCGGGTGACAAGCACGGCATCCAGGGCGCCAATCCGTTGATAGCGCAGCCGTGGCTGTGTGCCATGAGCCAGAATCAGGTTGTTTTCATCCACCAGGATGGCATAGGATTGCTCCCCCACCAGGTTGCTGCTGCGAGCCGCCAGTTCTTGCAGTACATCGGCGTTATAGCGCATCACCAGCACCCCAAGCGGGGCGCTGCCCGTGGACTGGATCACAGGCGCCGCAAAATACAGGCTGCCAGCGCCGGTTTCAGAAAACAGGATGGGCGAAAGGTAAGGCTCGGAAGCGTTCAGGGTCTCTTGAAAAAAAGCTTCGCTTGAGCTGTCCTGACCAACAGCCAGGCTGCGGGTATCAAAGACGACCTGCCCGGAGGCATCGAGCAGCCAGAAGGATTGCACAAATGAGATTGGGGAATCAACAATGCGGTGGCTGGGGCCAGACTCAAGGGCGCTGAGATAGGCACGCAGGAGCGCTTCTTCCAGGCTCTCTGGACGCTGGTCAGGCGGCAGGGCCAAGAAATCAATCAAAATCGGTTGAGCAGCTTCAGAGCGGACCGCCTGGAGGTTGTTTTGCAAAAAGGCGTCGATGGTGGTGGCGGTTTGTGAAGCCGAAACCAGCAAGGCGCGATCCACCGATGATAAAAGCGCCGATTGAACCGCCTTATAATTCCACACAGCGAGCGCGCTGATTGGCAGCAATGCTACTAAAGCAAAAGCCAGCATCAGTTTTGTTGAAAGGCTGCGAACTCTGGACTTCGATGAAGTCATACACCTGCTCCTGCGCGCCAAACACACCAAACTATTAAAAGCCCTTGAATAATTGTACTAGAAGTTGGCAGTTTGCGTATCGTTTGCGGCAGCTTTCTTAGCCCAAAAACACAGCCGGGTTTATGAGACCAGCGGCGGCAAGATGCCGGCAGGATCTAATTGGGATTTGAGGCGGTCTATCCATTCTGGAATGCCGGGCCGCCGGGTTTCTGTCACCGACCCCGGCGCTCCCAGCCAGGCCAGATAGCCGTCAACGGATTCGGCAGCCGTCTGACAGGCCAGGGCATTCGTGGGGGCGGCGTAGAGCAGTCCACTGCCCAGGTCGGCCAGCCAGGCCGGGCCGAGGTGCTGGCTGGAACGGGTGACCCAAGAAGGCAGCTTGCTGATGGGCATGCCCAACCGGGCAACAGCAGCATGTGCCGTCAGAGTTTGGGCCAGCCAGGCAGTCCAGATCTGGCTGCCGGTTTGTGGCTGCTCTACAAAGATGCGGCCGGACAACTGCTGATGGAGGACGGCATCATCGGCAGCGACATCTTCATCAAACCCTTCCAGGGTGCAGATCAGCGTACAATCTGGCAGACCAGGCAGGCCCAGGTTCTGACCAACCAGAACCGCCGAGGCGGTTAACAGGCTCCGGGCCA
>JAGOFZ010000074.1 GCA_017996955.1 Longilinea sp. | reverse complement strand
GTCAATCACCCGCCAGCCGTTGCGCCGGGCGGCGTAAATCATCCAGTTATCCCAGCCGGCGCGGCCCACCGTCAGGTCTGGAATATCTGTAAAACACTCGCGCGGGAAGATGAAATAATCGCTGCCTGCCGGGGGGTGCAGCCGGCCGCGCTGAGCCACCTCGGCGCGCAGGCGCTCAGGCCAGCCCGCCGGATAATCCAACGGGGCGCGCACGTCCAGGTCCCAGCGCTGCCCCACCATCAAAAAGCGCCGGGCTTGCGCCGCAGCGGCGCGGGTGGCTTCCAGCACATCGGGCAGCAGAATGACATCTGCATTGACGTAGGCCAGGTAGGGCTTGTCGGTTTCCTGCCGGGCCAGGTTGAAAATCGAGGGTATCAGCGGGGTGCCCTGGTCGTTGCGCTGCACCTGCGGCAAATGCCGCACGCCCAGCTCGCGGGCGGCTTCTGCCAGCCCTTCTTCCTCGCCAATCAGCAGCACTTCTACCTCGGGCCCCAGCGCTACCCATGAGCGGATGGCGTTGCGCTGAATCAGGTCAATGTGCGGGTTGGTGAAGGGCTTGGGCGCGGTAAAAATCGTCAGCATGGCTATTTCTCCCCGGGGTCAGGCTGATAGCGGTCATCCACATCGGTCATGGTTTTGTGTTGAATCGCCGCGTTGCGTTCGGCAAGCTGCGGATTGGCCTGCCAGAAGGCCAGCACATCCCGCCAGCCGAAATCTGGCTGCGCTCTAAAGTGTTCAAAGATGACGCGCAGCACCTCCAGGTCGGCCGGGGTATCCAGCGTCCAGCGCAGGTGCCCATAATCGGCTTCAGCATTGAGTTGCAGCACCTTGAAGCGCCCTGGCTCGTCATAAAAATAGGGCAGCACATGCTCGCGCTCGTGCTTCAGCGTGGCTTCACGCCAGGCGCGTTCCAGCCCGGCAAAGCTGCACATTTCCAGGTC
Organism: Longilinea sp.; assembly: GCA_017996955.1. Taxonomy (GTDB): domain Bacteria; phylum Chloroflexota; class Anaerolineae; order Anaerolineales; family Anaerolineaceae; genus JAGOFZ01. The sequence continues at coordinate 6,481 of JAGOFZ010000074.1, read as the reverse complement.
CAGGCCAATGGGGTAGGTGCGGTGCCAGGGCGGCGGCAGACGGTTGCAGGCAAAATCGACGCCCTGCTCAAAGAAGGCGGCAATCAACTCGTCAATCTGGGCCGGGTCCACCAGCGGGCAGTCTGCGGTGATGCGGATGATGGCCTCGGCCTCAGCCGAGCGGGCCGTCTGGTAGTAGCGATCCAGCACGTCAAAGGGATGCCCGCGGAAACAGGGTGTACCCAACTGGGTGCACAATTCAGCAATGGGGTCATCCGCCGGGTCGGTGGTGGTGGCTACCAGCACGCCACTCAGCAGGCGGGCGCGCCGGGCGCGTTGAATCACCCAGGCCAGCGCCGGCTGACCGCCCAGGTCGAGCAGCACTTTGCCCGGCAGCCGGGATGAGCTCATACGAGCTTGAATGATGGCAATGGTGCGAGGATAGGTCATGGGCTGATTGTACTCAACTTTTGCGTGCTGTGGCGAAATCAATGGCCATTTCATAGGCGCCTAACAGCTTCTGAAAATTCACCCGCCAATCGGCGCGCTGCTCTGCCAGGGCACGGGCGGAGCGTCCCATCTCGGGCAGGCGCTCCCGCATCCGGGCCGCGGCCACAATCCGTTCTGCCAGCGCTGCATCATCCCCATCAGGAAAGAGCCAGCCCTCCACCCCCGGCGTGATCCATTCGCGGTTGCCGGGAATATCAGAGACGATGACCGGGCAGCCGCAGGCCAGCGCTTCCATCAGCGAGACCGATGAGCCGTCTGAATGTGACGCGCTGAGGTACAGGTCGGTCGCGTGATAGTACTGCGGCAGCCGCGTCTGGCTGATCTGCCCGCCGAAGAGCACCCGGTCCAGCACGTCCGCGCGCTGCAGGATCTGCCGGAGCTGTGGCCCTTGCGAGCCATCACCCAGCAGAAAGAGCCGCAGGTCAGGGACCTGCGCCGCGGCGCGGGCAAACGCCCGGGCAATTACATCCACGCCGTAGAGCGGTTCCCAGGCGCGCAGTGCCAGCAGTGTGAAGGCCTCTTCCCAGCCTAATTCGGCGCGCTGCGCCTCGTTTTGGCCTGGTGAGAAGCGGCTCAAATCCACGCCCCAGGGGAACAGCACCGTGCGCTCTGCCGGGAAGCGGAACTCGGCAGCCTTTTGCTGCACTGCCTGGCAGTCACCCAGCAGCACAGTGGTGTGGTTGAGGGTGAAGCGGGTGCGACCAGGCATGGCGGCGGCATCTTTCAGCAGGTCCGAGCCCCAGGACATGGTCACCAACGGTTTAAAGCCCGTCAGCGCGGCCAGAAATGCCGCCGACTGCACCGGGCCTGCATGCACCACATCCGGCTGGATGCGGCGTAAAACCTGCCGCAGGTCCAGCAGCAGGGCGGGGTAATCCCGCCAGGTGACCGGCCCCTGCCCCCCGCGCCAGCAAATCTGCTCCACCTGCGGCGGCAGCGGGCGATCCTCTTTCTGCACCCCGCGCCGCTCCAACCGCAGCGAAAATACCTCGTTCCCGCTCTCTGCCAGCGAGGTTAAAAAGCGGTGATCGTGGGTGGTGTAATCTTTCGTAAAATATAAAATGCGCATGGGTTACGTTCCAGGTTCCACGTTCCACGGGGAAGGTTCAGGTGACAACGGGTTTGACTTTGAGCGAGCGTTTAAGCCCGCCAATCAGGCCTTTTATCCGACCAGCCTGAGTATATAAAGTCTCAAAAGTATTTTGATCCAGGTAGCCAATGTCCAGAGCGGTGTACAGCAGGGATTGAACTTCGGCGGCAGACCGCCGCGCAATGGAGAGAAAGCGTGCAAATTCCAGGTTGGATTCGCAATCAAATCCTTCGGCGATGTTTGCCATAATGGAAACAGAGGCGCGCTGAATTTGATCTTTCAGGCCATAGTCTCGCGCGAAATCGGGTTGAGCCGTCAAACGATAAATGGCCTGTGTTAATTGCCGGGCTTCTTGCCAGCTCTGAATATCCTCAAACCGATTAATGCCAGCCATCTTTGTTCATCCCTGCATGTAGGTGAGTCTAATTATCGAGTCGTACCCGCTGAACCTGGAACCTGGAACGAAACACTTGAAAGGTGAAACTTATTGAATATCGTCCCAGCGCAGCTCTTTACCCGCGGGAATATCATGCCGGGCGGTGGCGCCGATCACCTCTGGCAGGTGGGTGGGCAGAATGGCGCCGGGGGTTGCCGGGCGCAGCACGGCAATATCGGCGCGGGTGATCTTTTCGCCTGCCCGCAGATCACGCGCCGCGCGCAAACAGCGCCGCTGGATGATGACCGTCTCGCGTTCGTTTTCGGCCACCTGTTTGTCTGCCGAGCCCAGGGCTCGTTCCAGCTCGCGGGTGCGGTCCACCATCTCGCGCCAGGTGCGCGGGTCCAGCGCAAACCCATGATCCGGCCCCTCGCGGGAGGTGTCATCGGTGAAGTGCTTTTCCACCACGCGGGCGCCTAGTGTCACCGCGCCCAGCACGGCCGCATGTCCTGGCGTATGGTCCGACAGCCCCAGCACCAGCTCGGGGAACATCAGTGCATAGGTCTTTAACACATTCAAATGCACATGGTTGAAGTTCTCAATACTGCCGGTGTAGTTGGTGTTGCACTGCATCAAAACCAACTGCGGATTGATCGCCAGAATGGTATGCACCGCGCGCTGCACCTCGCCCAGGTATGCCGCACCGGTCGCCAGCAGCACCGGCTTGCCCTTGCGGGCAATATATTCCAGCTCTTCCAGCCAGTCAATTTCGCCCGAGCCGATCTTGTGCGCCGGAACGTACGGATCCAGGTGATCCACGGCCTCAAAGTCGTACGGCGAGGAGAAGTAATCAATGCCCACCTCGTCGCAAACGGCTTTCAGTTCGGGTGTCCACTCAAAGGGCACCGAGGCGCCCTGATAAACTTCAAAGACCGATTTCTTCCATTTGGACTGGTGCGACTGCTGCCCGCCCAGCGAGCGAAAACCGTAATCCGAAACAATCTGGGCGGCGCGGAAATTCTGGAACTTGGCAGCATCAGCCCCGGCTTCTTTGGCTAACCGGATCAGCAGTTTGGCGCGTTCCAGGCTGCCATCATGGTTGGCAGCAATATCCGCAATAAAATAGGTCGGATGGGTCAGACCGAGCGTGTGCGAACCGATGCGAATATCCATTTCAAGTTCCTTTCAATTGTTTTTTTAGGGGGAGGGAGGGAATTCAAACGCGCGCAGCCCGGCGCGCGTGACATGGCTTAGCAGATTTTTTGCAGCCGGTTGGGCAGGCCGCTGTGATACTCCTGCGCAAACCGCTCCAGCCCGGCGTCAATCTCTGGCAGGGCGCGGCCCAGTGCTGCCGTCAGCTTACTGGTATTCAGCGCCAGGTTGGGCGAGCGGGCCGCCTTCAGCCCGCTTTCGCTCACCCGGATGGGGGTAATCAGGCTTTCATCCAGTCCAAAATGGCGCGCCAGGCGGCAGCCAAACTCGTATTTGCTCACGGCTTCGCTGCTCACGGTGTGATACACCCCGTTCAGGCCGCGCCGCGCCATCTCCAGCAGAATATCCGCCAGATCGGTAACCAGCAGCGGGCAAAACATCACATCGGTAAAGCCGTTGATGCGCTGCCCGGCGCTGAGATTGTTGAAGAAAAACTCACCCAGACTGCGCCGCCCCGTCAGGCTCCAGCCATAAAAATTGACCCGCGCCACCGCCGCCTGCGGGTTGGCAGACAAAACCGCCTGCTCTCCGTCCAGCTTGGTGCGGGCATAGACCGAGAGCGGGTTGGGCAGGTCGGCTTCGGTATAGCCATCGCCGGGGATGTAGGGGCGGGCGCCGTCAAACACCGCATCGGTAGAGATGTGTACCAGCCGCGTCCCGCGCTGGGCGCATTCAGCCGCCAGCAGCCCTGGCAGGCCCGCGTTCAGCCATTCGGCGCGCTCGGGCTCGGCTTCCACCGCGTCCAGATGAGTCAGCGCTGCACAGTGAAACAGGATCTCAGGGCGGGTCTCGTCCAGCAGGCGCGTCACCGCATCCGTCCCAGACAGGTCTGCCGCCGCCACGCGAAAAGGTGCCCCCGGCAGCCCGCGCGTATTGACCACACCGGTAACCGTATGTTCACCGGCGGCGCGCAGCGCCAGGTGAATGCCCAGCAGCCCGCTTGCTCCGGTAATCAGTACGCGGGCCATCTTATTCGCCGTTTGCCAGCTTGCCAGACTGATATTCGGCCTCAATCGGGGCAATCATCTGGCGGATCTGGTCAATATTCAGCCATTCGGGGTTGGTGTTGCTGGCATAGCGGAAGCCATCGGGCAGGGGGCGGCCCTGTTTTTCCCAGGCGCGTCCAAACCAGAGCGCCTCGGCAGGCTGCACCACAAACATATCGTCCAACTCCAGCGTGGTGCGGGCCTCATCATCCGAAATGAGCACCTCGTGCAGTTTCTCGCCCGGACGGATGCCAATTACATCAATCTTGGCCTGGGGCGCCACGGCGCGGGCCAGGTCCACAATGGTGGTGCTGGGAATCTTGGGGACGAAGACCTCGCCGCCCTGCATCTGTTCGATGCAGCGGATGACGAAGCGCACGCCCTGCTCCAGCGAAATCCAGAAGCGCGTCATGCGCTCATCGGTAATCGTCAGGCGGCCCGTCTCACGCTGTTTGAGGAAGACCGGCACCACACTGCCCCGGCTGCCCACCACGTTGCCATAGCGCACACAGGCGTAACGGGTGGCCCGCCCGCCGGCATAGGCATTGGACTGCACGAACAGCTTCTCGGCAGCCAGCTTGGTGGCGCCATACAGATTGACCGGGTTCACCGCCTTATCGGTGCTGAGCGCCAGCACGCGCTGAACGCCCGCATCCAGCGCGGCGTCAATCACGTTGCTGCTGCCCAGAATATTGGTCTTGATGGCTTCCATCGGATTGTATTCGCAGGCGGGCACCTGCTTCAGCGCCGCCGCATGGACGACAATATCCACGCCGTTGAAGGCGCGGTGCAGGCGGTCGCGGTCGCGAATATCGCCGATGAAATAGCGCAGGTTGGGCGCATTGTATCCGGCCACCCGCATCTCATGCTGCTTCAGTTCGTCCCGGCTGAACACAATCACCTTGGCCGGGTTGTACTGCTCCAGCAAAATGCGGATGAATTTCTTGCCAAATGAACCGGTGCCGCCGGTTACCAGCACAACTTTATCGTTCCAGTTCATAGTCACCTCTACCTTCTACTTACTGCTTGCGAATGACAACCAGTGGATATTGCCCTTTTTCGCCGAACCAGTGCGGCCAGCGTTCTTCCAGTGCATAGAGCAGGCGCAGCCACAGCTTGCCGCCCAGCACACGGTGAATGACGGCGCGCAGCCAGCGCACGCTGACGCTGCGCCAGACCAGAATCTCAAGGTCCATTTCGCCGCCCAACTCCCGGCGCAGCCCTTCGGCGTTTAATTTGCGCACAAAGGTGCCAGTGGGCGCGGCAGGTTTGGCCGAGCCAGTCGGGGCCGTCTGCGGTTTGGTGTCTTTGCGGCGGTTGATCTGCCGCCCAACCCATTCCATCAGCCGCACCAGCCATTGCGTTTTCTGCATCAGCGCCGATTCTGTCCAGCCGTTGACGATGGCCGCGGTTGAATTGGGCGCCAGCACCCGGTGCAGCTCGCGGTAGGCGCGCGGCTGTTCTTCCACCGGCAGGTGGTGCAGGGTGTGCAGTGAGACCACGCCGTCAAAAACTTCCGGCGCAAAGGGCAGTCGGGCAACATCACAGACCACATACAGCCCGTGCTCGCCCAGCCGCTGCCGGGCTTCTTTCAGTGCCACAATTGAAATATCAGCACAGACCCGGTGCGCGTAGCCTTCGGAATAGGTGCGGTATTCGGGGTACTGCACCGGGCCCGAGCCAGCATCCAGCAGCAGCCGCCCCTGCGGTTTGATGTAACGCTTGATGCGCATGTGGCAGCGGTGAATATACTCGCTTGCCACCGGGCGCAGGTCTTCATAGCGGGCATTTTGATAGAGACCATCGGCCTCTGTCTGCCAGCCCACCTGATCGTAAAAATCGGCTACCTGCCGCTTAACGTCCGGGTTCGTCATGCGTTGCCTTCCAGTCCAACGCCTCGCCAAGCAGGGCGTTGAAGGTCTCGCCGTAGAATGCCTGCCCTTCAGGCCCAAACACCTCATTCAATGGGTGAGTTTTTACGTCTTCCCATAATTTGACCAGGTGCCACGGGAATGGGCGGGGATAGTGGAAGAAGAAAGCATAAGCATACTGCCAGGCCCGCTGAACCTGCTCGCGCGTCAGGCGCTGCTCTGCGGGGTTCTCCAGCAGATGCCCCAGCAGCTTGAAGTAAGCCACCCACGAGTCGGGGTCGTGCGTAAAGCCGCGGTTGCGGTAATGGGTTTTGCCGGCCACAATCACCGGCACGCCGTTCATCGCCATTTCCATGCCGACCGTGGTGGTATAAACCAACCCCAGGTCAGCCACATCTACCAGATCGTAGGTGTTGATTTTTTCATCCGGCTTGATCACGCGGATATGCTCGGGCAG
>JAGOFZ010000073.1 GCA_017996955.1 Longilinea sp. | reverse complement strand
GGATGGCGGGCTTCAACACTTCGGCTACGCGCACCATAGCTAAATTCAAAGAGCCTTTGTACAGGCGCTCGATATGGATTACTCGATTACGGGTATCCAACACTATCACCCAGAGATGTTCCTGGGTGAAGGCACTCATCTCGTATTTGACAATATCAGCCACATCTCGCGGGCTGGTAATGGCGGGGCGGTCTTCGGGTTTTTCAGAAGCCAGGCGACGCCCCAGCTCGATGGCGGCTTTGATCTGGGTGGCTTTGGCGAGGCCCAGGCCGTGCTGGTCGCGCAGTTCTTGCAGTGAAGAGCGGTGGAGGCCGCTCAAACCGCCCATGTCTTTCAAGAGCCGCCCGGCAAGGGCGACCACGTTTTCGCCGGGCAAGCCAGTGCGCAGCAAAATGGCAAGCAGCTCTGCCGTGCTGAGGTTTTCGGCGCCCACTTCGGCAAGCCGCTCACGCGGGCGATCATTGGCTTCCATGTCTGACACTCGATAAGCGGCGGGGGTTTCTCGCATGGCATCACCTTTCCCAAGTCTGGAGATACTATATCGCAGGAGGGATAAAACTGCAAGCCACCGCACGTCAGAAACGCTCATCCATGCTATAATTTCATCATTGGAGCATGTTATGAATTTTGACCCCTCATTTATCAGCAGTTTCACATTAATTGCCGTAGCCTTTGCGGCGGCGTTCACCGTGGCGCTCTGGCTCAGCCTGATTTTCTGGACGTATCGGGATATTCGGCAGCGATCGCGCGATCCGCTGGCGAAAATTCTGGCGGTGCTGGTGGTGGCAGTGCTGTTTCTGCCAGGGATTCTGGTGTACCTGATCTTAAGGCCGCCACACACGCTGGAAGATGAGTATCAACAGACGCTGGAAGAAGAAGCCCTGCTCCAATCGATTGAGGATAATCCGCTGTGCCCAGGCTGCGGGCGGCGCATTCAGGCAGACTGGGTGGCCTGTCCCAACTGTCACACCCGACTGCGCAAGCGCTGCCATCAATGCAATAAATTGATGGAGCTGCCCTGGAATTTGTGCCCCTACTGCGGCACCCCTGCCCCGGGAATGCGGCGCGAGAACCCCACGCTGGACGATGCCCTGCAACTGCTCAACATAGAAGAAAGCGAACCCACCGAACAGCCAACTGGCGAATAACCCATGCAAAGTTTGATGCGCCCCGAACCCATCGATTACCTGGTCATCGGTCACATTACTGAGGACCTGACCCCCGCCGGACCTACGCCCGGCGGTACGGTCTCTTATGCGGCGCTGACGGCAAAGGCGCTGGGGTTGCGGGTGGGGATCGTTTCATCCCATGCGGCGGGGGCGCCGCTACAGCCGCTGGAAGGGATACCGATTGCTTACCTGCCAGCGGAACATACGACGACATTCGAAAATCAGACCACGCCAGAGGGACGGGTGCAGTATCTCTATCATGCGGCGCCCATGCTGGACCTCTCGCTGGTACCCGAACCCTGGCGCAGCGCGCCCATTGTGCACCTGGGGCCCGTAGCCCAGGAAGTTGACCCCAAGATTGTTTGGGGGTTTCCGGATTCGTTTATCGGGGTGACGCCGCAAGGCTGGCTGCGCTCGTGGAACGATGAAGGGCGGGTGCACCCGGTGGAATGGCCGGAAGCCGCTTTTGTGCTGGCGAAAGCCAGCGCGGCAGTGCTCAGCATTGAAGACGTGCAGCACAACGAAGATTGGGTTGAGGATATGCTGGGATCCATCCGGATTCTGGTCGTGACCGAAGGCGCGGCGGGCGCCCGCCTGTACTGGAACGGCGATGTACGATACTTCCGGGCACCTGTGATGAAGGAAGTGGACGCCACCGGCGCCGGCGATATTTTTGCCACCGCCTTTTTTGCCCGATTATTCAAAACGCGCGATCCGTGGGAGGCAACCCGCTTTGCCACCCAGCTCGCAGCAATATCCGTCACCCGCCCCGGATTGCTGGGTATCCCTACACCGGCTGAAGTGCAAACATCCCTGATGGAAATTCTCCCCAAGGTATAAACAAACATGCCCCGGATCTACACCTGTGCCAATCAAAAAGGGGGGGTCGGCAAGACCACCTGTACCATCAATTTGGGCGCCTACCTGGGCTATTACGGTCAACGGGTTCTCATTGTGGACCTGGACCCGCAGGCCAACGCCACCTCATCGCTGGGGATTGACAAACGGACTGTGCGCCAGGGTACTTATGAGGTGTTGATTGGGTCGGTAACGCTGGGCCCGCACATGATTTTGCACAATCCGCGGCTGAAAATATCGCTGCTGCCAGCCTCATCGGCGCTGGCGGGGGCCGAAGTTGAATTGATTGACCTGCCCCAGCGTGAGCAGCGTTTGAAGCAGGCACTGACGCCAATTTTGGACCGGTACGATTATATTTTGATTGACTGCCCGCCGTCGTTAAGCCTTTTAACCATCAACGGACTGGTGGCAGGAAAGCACGGCGTGATCATTCCGGTGCAGTGCGAATATCTGGCGCTTGAAGGGCTGGGGCAACTGGCGGGAACAATTCAACGCGTGCAAGCCGGGCTGATGCCCGAGTTAACAATCCGAGGGGTGATTATGACAATGTATGATGGCCGGACGCACCTGTCGAATGATGTGGTGCAGGAAGTCAGACGGGTTTTTCCAAATCAGGTTTTTCAAAGCGTGATTCCACGGAGTGTGCGGCTGGCCGAGGCGCCCTCGCACGGGCTGCCGATCTCAGCCTATGCGCCTGATTCGAGCGCGGCGCAGTCTTTTGCGGCGCTGGCCCGGGAAATTTTGGAACAAGATGGAATTCATATCCCGGATTTGAAGGAGTAGGATCACATGGCGCGAAAATCTGGTCTGGGAAAAGGTTTGGATGCATTAATCCCCGGGGGCGATGACAACCCGGTGCCGGAAGGCAGCGCGGTTTTTATCCCAATTGCGCAGATTATCCCCAATCCACGGCAGCCACGCGGTGAGATGAACAGTGAAGCGTTGGCTGAATTAGCGGCATCGATCCGGGAACATGGAATTTTGCAACCGCTGATGGTGACCTATGATCCGGACACCAATCAGTATATTTTGATTGCTGGCGAACGCCGGCTGCGCGCAGCCCGCATGGTGGGGCTGCAATCGGTGCCGGTGCTGGTGCGGCAGATCACGGAACGGGAGCGGCTGGAACTGGCTCTGATTGAGAATATTCAGCGGGCAGATTTGACGCCGCTGGACCTGGCTGAGGCCTACCGCCAGCTTCAGGATGAATTTGGCCTTTCGCACGAAGAAATTTCGGTGCGGGTGGGCAAGAGCCGTGAGGCCGTGACCAACACCCTGCGACTGCTCAAACTGCCCGAGGCCGTACGACAGGCGCTATCGGTGGGACAGATCAGCGAGGGGCACGCCCGGGCACTGCTGGGATTGAACACGCCGCAGTCACAAATCTCGGCTCTACAGACGATTATCCACCTGGACTTGAATGTGCGGCAGACCGAGAATCTGGTCCGGCAGTTGAAGGGCGAGCGGCTGACGCTGCCTTCCCGCAAGGTGAATCCGCCGGAGATTACGGCGCTGGAAGAACGATTGCAGCATGCCCTGGGTGAGCGCGTGATCTTGCGACACGGGAAAAAAGGCGGCAGCGTGGTGATCCGCTATTATTCTGACGAGGAACTTAACGCACTGGTTGAACGAATGACGCGAGGCTGACAATGCAGATACTCTATAACGCCAAAATTCGAACTCAAAATTCCAAGCAGCCCACTGCAACGGCGCTGGCAATTGAAGGGGGAAGAATTGTCGCGGTGGGCAGTGATTATGAACTGCTGGCAATGAGCGACCGAAAGGCGAAAAAAGAGGATCTGGGCGGCAGGACTATCTGGCCGGGTTTGACCGATGGCCATTTTCACCTGGAGTATTATGCTCTGGGGCTGCAAAAGGTTGATGTTGAGACAGAGACCTATGCCGAGTGCCTGCGCCGCGTGAACGAGCGCGATCAAAATACACCCGCCGGGCGCTGGGTGCTGGGGCATGGGTGGAATCAAAACCTGTGGCCGGAAGGCTTTGGCACGGCCAAAGACCTGGACCGTGTGGCGCCAAATCACCCGGTGTACCTGACCGCAAAATCACTCCATGCAGGCTGGGCAAATACCGCCGCACTCCGGCTGGCGGGCATTACAGCCAATACCCCCAACCCGGAAGGAGGAGAAATTCAACGCAATGCCCAGGGAGAGCCGACAGGCATTCTACTGGAAAATGCCATGGATCTCTTGAGCCGGGCCATTCCAACGCCGACGATTACAGATGTGATTGAAGCTGTCCGGCAGGCGCAGCCCAGGCTCTGGCAGATGGGGCTGACCGGGGGACACGATTTTGACGGCCCGCGCTGCTTTGCGGCGCTGGCGCACCTGGAAGCAGAAAATGCACTGGGCTTGCGGATTCTCAAGGGCATCCGGCAAAGCAGCCTGGACTCCGCCAGCGAACTGCGGCTGCGGGGTGGTTTTGGCAGCGAGATGCTCTGGTTTGGGGCGGTGAAGTTATTCGCAGACGGGGCGCTGGGGCCACAAACAGCCGCGATGCTGGCCCCCTACGAGGGCACCGACCACAGCCTGGGTATGGCCCTGCTAACAACAGAGGAAATCTTCGAGATTGGCAAGCAGGCAGCCCAGAGCCGGCTGGGGTTAGCCATCCACGCCATTGGCGACAATGCCAACCGTATCGTACTTGATGGATATACGAAATTAAGACAATGGGAAAAAGAAACCGGGCACCCGCATTTGCGGCACCGGATTGAGCATGTGCAGGTACTGCACCCTGAAGACCTGGGACGGCTGGCTGAACTGGAGATTATCGCCTCCATGCAGCCGATCCACGCGACATCTGACATGGAGATTGCTGACCGGTACTGGGGAAGCCGGGCGGCGCTGGCGTATGCCTTCCAAAGCCTGCTGCAAAGCGGGGCGCGGTTGTCGTTTGGGTCGGATGCGCCAGTGGAGTCACCCAACCCGTTCTGGGGAATCCATGCTGCGGTAACCCGGCGGCGGATGAATGGTAAGCCGGGGCCTGACGGCTGGCGCGGCGAACAACGGCTTAATTTGCAAGATGCATTAGATGCTTACACAACGGGCCCGGCCTTTGCTGCTGGACGCGAAAATTGGCTCGGACAAATCTCACCGGGCTTTGCTGCCGACCTCATCGTTCTGCCACTTGATCCAGCGACCATGCCGCCGGAAAACCTGTACACCGTGCAGCCGGATGCCACCATGGTCAATGGAAACTGGGTATGGAGCCGCTGATGACCATTGAACTATTTCCCCATATTCCACCTTTTCCCGAATCGTCAGTGCCTTTGAAGCCAGAGGTGCTGGTGCCCCGCCTGGGCGATGCCCTGATTGAAAAGGGATTGATCACACAGGTTGACCTTGACCGGGCGCTGGAATATCAGTCCCAACAGCGATATGATGGACAAACGCCGCTGTTAGGGCAGGTGCTGGTTGAACTGGGCATGATTGATCAGAGTGACCTGGACCAGGCTGTAACCGAACAAATTATGCTGCTGCGGGCGGCACTGGAAGACAGCAACCGCCAACTGGAGCGGCGGGTTGAACAGCGAACGGCTGAGTTAAAAAATGCGCTGGATAAGCTGGCAGAAATGAGCCAGTTGAAAAGCAATTTTATTGCCAATATTTCGCATGAGCTGCGAACACCGCTAACCCACCTGACTGGCTATTTGGATTTGCTGGTCTCGGGCGAACTGGGGGGCGTTACGCCGGATCAAAATCATGCGCTGGTCATCATTCAACGCGCGGGGTACCGGCTGCACCGCTTGATTGAGGATCTGATTTTATTCTCGCTCAGCGAGCGCGGCGAGGTGAAGATTTTGCTGGAGCCGGTCAACCTTTCAACCGTTTGCCAGACCGTGGTAGAGCGCAACCGGGCACTGGCGGCAGAACGCAATATCAGCCTGCTGCTGCACTGCCCGACTATTATGCCGCCGGCGATGGCTGACCAGGAAATGATCACCTGGGTGATTGCCCAACTGGTGGATAATGCCATCAAATTCTCCAACCCTAACGGACGGGTAAAGCTCGAGGTGATGGTTGAGGTGGCGGAAATCCGGGTCTCGGTTAGCGACGAGGGCATTGGCATTCCGGCAGACCGGATTGAGGAAATTTTCCAGCCGTTCCATCAGTTGGACGGCTCGTCTACCCGCCGATACGGCGGGACTGGATTGGGCCTGGCGCTGGCGCGCAAGATCATTGAATCGCACGGGAGCAATATTGAGGTTGAATCTCATTTAGGCGAGGGCAGCCGGTTCTCTTTCCTGCTTACCGCAGCCCCGGAAGGTGTATAATTTTAAAATGAGCAAAGATACAGCGGAATTATTTCCTACGATCCAGCTTGATGACATTTATGCCATCTGTCAGCTAGCCAAACAGGCACGCAGTTGGCGCCCGGCGCTGGTGCAAATACTCAAGCAGGTGCGCAAGACCATCATTTATGACAATGTGGCTGTGTATTTGCTGGACCGCAACACCGGCAGCCTGGAGGTCAGCTACGCCAAGTCGGTGGGGCGCGGGCGCTCGTCTGAGGCCGATGTGGCCTGGGGGGAAGTGGCGGCCGGGCTGGTTTTTCAGACCGGGGATAAGGTGCTGCAAGAGCCCGAACCCAACCCCAACCTTGACCGGCTGGAGCAGCCCTTTATTTTAGGCATGCCGCTGAAACTGGAGCAGGAGATTCTGGGAGCGATGGTGTTCATCCGCTTTGGCGGGCCGCACTATACGCCGGAGCAAATTGAATACGCCAGCTTTACGGCGCAGCTGGCTGGCTGTATGATTGGCGTGCAGGAACTAAAGCAGCAGCTCAGCACGGTTGAAACCCTGAAGCAGATGCTGGATATTCAGGGTGATTTGATCTCCATTCTTTCGCATGAAATTCGCAACCCACTGGGCTTTATCAAAGGGTACACCTCCACCCTGCTGCGTTCTGATACGGAATGGGATGCCCAGACCCAGCGCGAGTTTTTGACAATTATTGAGAGTGAAACAGACCGGCTGGAACGCCTGCTGGAGAATTTGCTGGACTCTGCCCGGCTTGAATCGGGACAGACGATTATCAAATTCCTGCCGGTGCGGCTGGAAGCGCTGTTTAATGACATGAAGGAACGCGCCAAACTGCAGTACCCAGACATGCAGATAGAGGTGCAGATTGAAACCTCGCCGGCAACTGTGCTGGGAGATCCCCGGCGGTTGACCCAGGTGTTTGAAAACCTGTTGAGCAACTCGGCCAAGTATGCGCCGGGATCGCCGGTGCATATCAACGTTCAGCAAATGGATCAGCCTAAAGGGATTCTGATCCGCTTTTCGGACAGCGGGCCGGGCATTCCAGAGAAGCATTTGCCCTTCATTTTTGAGCGGTTCTTCCGAAACCCGGAACAGAATTTACAGATTTACGGGACAGGGCTGGGATTGTATATTGCGCGGCAGATTGTGCTGGCGCATCACG
>JAGOFZ010000072.1 GCA_017996955.1 Longilinea sp. | reverse complement strand
ATTCCAGCCCCGCGTTCTTGATCGCCGCCTGCACGCGTTCCCGGCTTTCCTGCACAGCCGCATCGGGCAGCCCCACAATCACAATGGAGGGCAGGCCCGGGCCGGTGTCCACTTCCACTTCCACAATAACCCCGTCCAGCCCAATCACAGCGCAAGATAAAACGCGAGCCAACATGGGGTAAGTGTAGAACGAGTTGATGGGAATGTCAATAGAATTTGGGCATGGGCCGTGCTGGTAGCTGAAGTATAATCACATGACACCACGCCGCTCAAACGGGAGGGAAATTCATTGAACCCCAGGTTCTTTTTATGCGTTAGCACCTTATTGTGTGTTCTGCTGATGGCCTCCTGCTCCGATGCTTCGTCCACGAATCCTGTAAGCTCCACGCCTGCCCTGCCAACTGCCACACACACGCCCATCCCAACTGCCCGCCCCACCGCCACACCAAAATCCATTTCCACTCCCACCACCGCTCCCGACCCCCTTCGTCCGGTCAGCTATGCTGTGCTTGGCCAGGGTCTGACACCAGAAACCCTGCGTTCTCCCGATGGCAGCCTGATTGCGGTTTTGGAAGCCGATACCTTGCGCTGGCTGGATACTGCCAGTGGAGAAGAACTTGGCTTCGTTCGGCAAAAAACTATTAGGGATCTCCTCGACTTCAGCCCCGACAACCAGTGGATCCTCATGGATGCTGAAAATGGCATCTTTCTTGTGAATACGACCACAAAAGTTGCCTCAAACATCACTGCTAACACCAGCCTGATGGGTTCCTACCACTTTTCGACAGATAGTCGTTTTGTCATCACTCAAATGTTCGAATCCCCCAGAGCCGATAATTATGGCGTATTAAGGGTCTATGATCTTACGAGGCAGCAATGGTCTGATGAATACCCTTATGCCTATGATAATGCCTATTATCGTGTTACTCCCCCGGTCATCAGCCCGGATGGTCGTTGGCTGGCAGCCGGGTGCTATCGAGACTACTACGATGATTCTCAATTCCATCTATATATCTGGAATGTCCAAACCAGCGAGTTACACCTGGATCTTCTTCACACTGCCGAAGTCAACAGCCTTGCCTTCAGTCCAGATGGTCGCTATCTGGCCTCGGGCAGCGAGGATGGTTTGCTGCGCCTGTTCGACCCACTGACCGGAGATCTGCTGCGCACGGTGTCTGGTTTTCTCTCCAGCATTAACAATATCCGCTTCAGTGCTGACAGCAGCCAGATATTTGTCTCGTTTCAACATGAGTACGATGCCTACAAACCAGACAAACCCGATCAGGTCTATCATCTGAACACCGAGCGGATTGAAACTTTCGTCGCACCCGAGCTGACACCTGATTCCTATCGGGCAACACTGCATCAACAGGGTTACTCCGATGGTTGTGAAGTGCTGTTCAGCCCCGGTGGACGCAGTCTGGCAGTGGGTGATCAAAGTGTGCAGCTTTGGGACCTGAGCAATCAGAGAATAACCGCCTCTTTAGAAAACCCCTATGGCCGCTTGCTGCACTCAACCTTCAGCCCCGATGGCCGCCAGTTTGCCGGGGTTACCCAAACCGGCGCAGTGCTGGTCTGGAATACGACCAGCGGCGAGCTGGTATTCAGGCTCTCTGGAAAGGTCGATCCGAGCAGTGGGATTGCCTTCTCGCCGGATGGCAATCGTGTGGCTTTTAAAGCTTTGGACGCGATCGAAATCTGGAATATCGCCCACCCCAGCCTGGTCCAGCGCCTGCCTCAACCCGTTCCCAATGCAGAAATCTATCGCTTGCGTTTTTCGGATGATGGTCAATCAGTGCAGGCTGTCATTCTTGAGGAGCAAACCCTGCAAATCTGGAATGCCTCAACCAGCCAACTGACCCGGCATTTAGATTTTCCGCCCGAGGACATCACTTATTATACAGACACAGCCCTGACCGATACATATTTCGCCCGCACGAATGACTATAACGACGGCAACACGATTGAAGTGTGGAATCTGGAAGGCGAAAAACTGACCCAGATTCCGGTTCCCGAATCAATCTTCACACCAATTTATTTCAGCCCAGATGGGCAGTTTCTGTTCAGAGTTATGAACAATAGCCTTTTCTTCTGGGAGACAGAGACCGGCCAACTGGTGCATCAGATGGATTTACCATCAAACCCCACGATCTCCACACTCACAATCAGCCCCGATGGTAACACGCTCGCAACCTGCAACGACGGCCGGGCTACTTTGTGGGATATTTCCGCCCTCCACCAGGCCGTAGTGACAGGAACGTTTCCGCCTCTATCGTTAGCCCCTACCGCTACTCCCGAGGCTTCTAATCCCCCCGCACCGCTCCTTGGTGTCGAGAGTATCGTCTTCAGCGCTCCGCCCACTCAGTCCGAGGGTGCCATCACCCCTGCCAATGCCATTCAACTGCAGGAAATTGCTCATTTTGGCAGCGGCATCCTGACTGACGCAATTTGGTCCAATGCTCCCGGTGCAGTGCGCTTTCTGACGCTCGGGTCGCAGGGTGTTTTAGCTTTCAGTGGTCCACCTTACCAGGAAAGCATCCACCTGCCCACGGAGGCATGGTTTGAAGCATTTGCTCAGCGAGCCAATGGAGATATCCTGGCGGCAGATCTGCATGGGTCCAACGTGCAGGTCTGGAATCTGACCACCAACCAGTTGCTGGCAGATTTACCCGGCTCCAGACCCATCCAGATCAATCGGGATGGTAGCTTGCTGATCTACGGCTACAGCAATGACACCCTGCTGACCAACAACCGTACGGAGAGTGGCCTTTGCATTTATGATCTTATCCAGGGTTCGCCGATTGCCACGCTGCCCGGGTCTTATATGCACCTGCCAGTGTTCAGCCCCAACAACCGCCTGATCGCGGCTACTTACGATTCCCATCCAGCTTCTTCTGTGCGTGTCTGGGATATTCAAACCGGCAAGATTGTCAACGTGCTAGGCGGACCAGACACAGGAATCACCGACCTTTCTTTCAGTCCGGATGGGCAATTTCTGGTTGGCGCTGCGGGCGGCTCTGCCTGGATTTGGGAAGTGATGAATCCCAACATGGCAGATGCCTACCGGCTGAAGCTGTTCACCAGTGAGCAGGATGTCGAAAAGCTGCACTATATTCAAAGCGTCACCGCCGCACAGATCAGCCCGGATAACCGGCTGCTGGCGCTCGCTGATAATTTGCGCAACCTCTGGTTATATGACCTTGCCAGTGGGACGGCGGTTTATCGTCTTCAAGGGCATGCCGCACCTATCGAACTGCTGCGTTTTAATCCAGATGGATCCCTTCTGTTGTCTGCCGATACTGATGGTGCAATCCTCCTGTGGGATGTTTCCACCGGCGATGCTGTGGATAAACTGACGGCGCGCACCGGTTCAATCCGCGGCCTGACGGCCCTGCCAGATGGCCGTCTGCGCGCCTGGGGCGCCAATACCGTCTGGGATCTGAGCTCTGAGGATGGCACCCTGGTCCACAGCACCACAATCCCTGCCGGTACCATCGATGCTGCCAGCCCCGCGGCAGACTGGTTGGTGGTTTCTCATCGCTTGTATCTCTCCGTCTGGGATGCCGCTACAGGTGAATTTGTGCAGATGTTGGCCGGACAGGCCGGTGAGCCCAGTACAACCTGGCAATTCACCCGATGGGTTTTCAAGGGATTTGATACAGTCAATTTCAGTACTGATGGCGCTCGCTTGACTGCCAATGCGCCAGGGGAAACCTGGGAGTACGATTTTGCCGCTGGCCCTCCCTTCCCGATTGTTGATTATCAACAGACATATGTTGCTTATGACATATTTGAATCACATTATGACCTTTCAATACCAAGTGCGGATGGTAGCCTGATCGCCAGAAAGGCGGATGATAATAGCAATCACATGGTGTTGTCCAATAGCTTGGGAGATATCTACGACCTGACCATTTCACAAACCGGTGCGACCATAACTGCTCTGGCCTTCAGCCCGGATGCGCGCTTACTTGCTATTGGGTTGAGCGATGGCTCGCTGCAGATATTGAATGTTGCCCGAGGGCAGCTCATCACAACACTGACCGGTCATCGCGGCAGTGTGAGTATCCTGGCTTTCTCTGCAGATAGTAAGGCTCTGGTTTCTGCTGATGCATATGGCATCGTCCGGATTTGGCGTTCGGGCGAGTAGGCCTCCTCAGCTCCACCTCTTTTGATGATACAATCCTACCCATGCTCATCTACTACATCATCATTAACACCCTGACCTTCATCGTCTGGGGGCTTGATAAATTCCGTGCCAAAGCCAACCTGTGGCGCATCTCTGAACGCACCTTGCTCACGTTGGCGCTGCTGGGCGGCGCCTTTGGCGCCCTCGCCGGCATGTTGATTTTCCGTCACAAGACCCGCAAACCGCTCTTCTGGGGCGCAGTGGGGCTGGGGTGCCTCATCCACCTGGCCGTGATCTATTCATTTGGCGGCTGATCGGTCGCCCGCTCGTCACAAATCTTTCGTATAGACATTGACGCGCTGAATTAGCACAAACCCTGCCTCCTCAAAAACGCTCAGCCGCTCGGGTGGGTCCCCCCACGACTCCAGTTCAATCCATTCCATCCTCTGGTTGCGCAGCCACTGCATCCCCGCTTGCAGCAGGGCGCGATAGTAATCCAGTTGCCGGTGCCCCGGCAAAAAGCCCGGCGCATCAATATACCCCGTGGGTCGCTGGTTGGCGGTGCTCCGCTCGGCGCTGGGTTCTGTACGTGTAATCCCGGCAATCTCGCCGTTTCCATTGAACACCAGCAGCAGCCCGTCTGCATTGAACTGCGGCAGCCACTCAGCCATCTGCGCCTCGCTCACTTCCATATGCGCCCACAGCCCGGCGTAGGCCTCATTCATTGCCCGCGTCAAAATGGCCAGGTCTGCCACCTCCGCATAGCTGCACAGCCGGTATCCCTCGGGCAGTTTTGCTTCAGTAAAATTAACTGGCTTGCTATTTCGCCATTCCGTATAGGCCCCCTCAAGCTGAAACCCCCAGCGCCTCACGATCAGGTCGGTTTCTGCCCGACGCCCATTGATCTGCACAACCGCCTGCCTCGCGCCCAACACCCGGGCGCGCGCCAGCGCTGCCTCCATCAATTGCGTCCCCAGCCCTTGCCGCCGCCATTGGGGGCGCACTGCCGCCTGCACCTGCGCCGCATCAGCCTCTGGCGGCAGCCAGACCAGCGCATGCCCCGCCATCTCGCCTGCTGCCGTCTCAACCATCACCCAGCGGTCTGCCGCCGGGTTGTGTCCGGGCGCGCACAACTGCTCCTGCAGCGCGGCTTCAGTCACATTCACACCATCCTGGTCTGCCGCCTCAATCTGAGCCCGCAGCTCAACCAGTGCCGCAAAATCATCTTCCGGTTTCAAGGGTCGTAATAAAAAGTTGTCCATACCAATAATTATAGCCCTGCACCGGTTTGGATATCACCTTAAAAACTGATAAAATAAAATCAGTTGTTTATGAATCCACCTGGTTTTCCCAAGGAGTAAAATCATGAATCGTAAAATCTTTGTCCTGCGCCTGGCTGTTTTGATAGCCATGCTCTTGTCGCTTACCGGCCTGCCGGGCATCCCCGTGCAGGCGGCTCGGCCAAACGAATCTGGCCTCAATGCCACACCCATTGTGGACGGTGTGGTCGATGCTTCTTATGGTCCAGTCATTGCCACAGATCCTGCCGGTGACGGCAACGGCAATGGCCCCATGGACCTGACCAATCTCTGGGTCACACAGGATAGCACCTACTTCTATTTTGCTTTTGAGGTCAATACCGATCTCTCTGCCAATAGCTGGGGCAAATACGCCATTTATATTGATACAACCAACGATGCCAATGGCGCAACAAGTGATGCCTGGGGCCGGGCGGTGACGGTGAGTGATCCGCACAAACCCGAATATGGCATTTACAGTTGGTTGGATGCTGCACCCTACGATGCGTCAGATTCGAACGTTGTGCAATGGACCGGCAGCGCCTGGGATTGGGGCACCGCCCAAACCCTGGATGCTGTTGCCTTTGGCGCTGGCGCCACTTCCATCCTTGAGTGGTCCGTGACCAAATCTAAGCTTGGCAATCCGAGCCAGATCTGGGTGGAAGTCTGGGATACGGGCGGTGGTGTGTCAGATAACGCCCAGGATACCCTGAATTTCCCTGCCAACGACTGGAACGCCACCGATTGGTCTACCGCCGCGGTCTTGTCTGTCTCTACCCCCGTGGTCAGCGTAGATGGTCTGGTGGATGCCGCTTATGGCGCTCCCCGTGCCAGCGACTCGGCGGGAGATGGTAACGGTAATGCTGTGATGGATCTCCTCAATCTTTATATTGCTGAAGATGCCAGCTCGTATTACTTTGCCTACACCATCAATGCTGATATTGCCGCCACCAATTGGGGCAAGTACGCCATCTATATCGACACCACCAATGATGCCAACGGTGCCACCACAGATGCCTGGGGCCGAAACGTCATTGCCAGTGATCCCCATAAGCCCGAATATGCTTTCTATACCTATGTGGATAGTGCCCCTTACGGCGTTGAGGATATTCAATCCTTTAGCTGGAACGGCAGCGCCTGGGATGGCACTGCTTCGGTTTTGAGCGCCGGTCTCACGGCTGGTACCCCATCCATCATCGAATGGCAGGTGGATAAAGCTGATCTGGGAAATCCTGATACCATTTGGATGGAAGTTTGGGGTACTGGTGGGGGGGCTGATCCAGCCCAGGATACCATCAATGACCCGGCCGAAGACTGGAATGCTTCAGATTGGGCCACCACATCTGTCATCAGCAACTCGACCGAATATCCAATTCCCGCCGAACCCCCCCATGCTTCACACGATGATAATATCTGGTGGGGCGACCTCGGCCACAACAGCCGCGAGACCCTTTACCGCAACCCCGGCGGCCCGGTGACCACCGGTACGCCCGTCACGCTGCGCCTGCGCGCGGCCAGCGGCGATCTGACCGCCGCCCAACTTCGCCTCTACAACGACCGCACGGATACCCAGACCATGCTGAATATGGCTCTGGTGCTGGATGACGGCACTTACGAATGGTGGGAAGCCACTGTTCCCGCCAGCGCTGATCCTACCGTCTACTGGTACCGCTTCATTGCCATTGACGGCACTGACACGGACTATTACGAAGATGACGCTGCCCGCACCATGGGCTGGGGTCAGGCCTTCGATGAGACCAACGACTACTCCTACCAGCTCACCGTGTACGATGCCGCTTTCCAGACCCCCGACTGGATCAAGGATGCCGTTGTCTATCAGGTCTTCCCCGACCGCTTCCGCGATGGCGATCCCGCCAATAACAAACCCGCCGGCTCCTTCTTCTATGGCGAGCCCGGCGGCACGGTCTATCGTTCCTTGACCACCGATTGGAATGAGGAAATCTGTGATCCCCGCGCCGCAGGTACCTGCGCCGGCACCTACAGCAAGAACTTCTACGGCGGCGACCTGGCCGGCCTCTTGAGCAAATTGGATTACATTGAGGCCCTGGGTGTTAACACCATCTACCTCAACCCCATCTTTGAGTCGCCCTCCAACCATGGCTACGACACCACCGACTACCTCGCGCTCAACCCGATCTTTGGCGATGCTGATGACCTCAATGCCCTGGTA
>JAGOFZ010000071.1 GCA_017996955.1 Longilinea sp. | reverse complement strand
CTATTTGATCGATCTGGAAAGAAGAAGCTCCCGGTATTACCGGAAGCAGAAGGAGCTGCAGTATGAACACGGATTCTGGTAAAACTATTTTTTGCACACAGTGCGGGCAATCGTTACCGGCGGGGGCAATGGTCTGCCCCAAATGTGGAACAGTGATAAGCCAGCCGACAGCGCCCCTGGCTGAGGCGATTGACCCAGCCAGTGTTAAGGCAGCAGCACAGGAACCGGTGGTCAAACCGGCGGTATGTCAGAAATGCGGACGGGAACTGCAGCCCGGCTGGGCAGCCTGCCCAAGCTGTGGGTATCTTGTGTCACCAGAGGAGATTCAGACCAAACCTGAAACGGTCACGCCGCCACCAACAGACAACAAAACCAAGCGTAATGGGATGGGCTGGCTGCTGGGATTGGGGATTCTGGCGCTGGTATTGGGGTGCGGGCTGGTTGTGGCACTGGGGTTTCTCTTCAACACTACCCAGAATTTATTGATAGTCGAGGGAGAACTGGATCGGGTTGCTCAAACGGCTACTGCGGCACAGGCGGGACTGCAAATTACCCTGGAAAGTCAGTTGGCAACCCAGAGTGCGGCCGAAGCACAATTGCTGGACCAACAATCGGCGCTGGAGAATCAGGCGCTGGCTTTCAGTGCGACCAGCACCGCACAGGTTGCGGCGGATCAAGAAGCCCTGCGGCTGCAGCAAGAGGCTTTTCAGGCCACGCTGAGCGCAGCGATGGCCGATTTGGGACAGGTGATTTACGGGCCCATCGACGGCGAGCTGCTGCACAAAGTGGATGGCTTCATCGAGACGGCCTGGGCGGATGTCAACGTCACAAATTTGATTATTGAAGCGCGTTTTTATAATCCTTATGGCACCGAAGAGGGGCCCTGGGATTATGGATTCATGTTCCGGCACACAGATACCAATGAACAATACCGGCTGGTTATCAGCTCTGATGGGCAGTGGCATTTCATCATTGCCCGGGGAGATGACCGGCCAGAGTTAGCGGTTGGGCCGATTGCAAATCTTGACCTGACGGCAGGAGGGTCTAACCTGGTGAACCTGTGGGTGAAAGACGGAACCGCGAACCTATACGTCAACAACCAGTGGATTACAGCACTGGACGTTTCTGAGAAAATTGTGGCAGGCGACGCGGCGGTGTGTACTGGATTTTACACGGGTTATGAAATTGAAGGCAAAATCACCCGTTATGAAGGGTTTGAGGTCAGCGAGCTGCCGTAAGCGCCGCAGAAGGCTTTTTCGGCAGCCTGATAGCCGGATGCAATCAGTGATTTGTTGTGCTCGTCGTAATCCAAAATCCGTGCAGCGGGGAAGAAATCTTCAGGGGCAACGATGGTCACGCGCACCTCGCGGTATTTGCTGAGGAGCGGGTCGTTCAGCTCGCGGCCAATTTTGCCCAGGCGGTTAAAGGCTTCGATCAGGTCAATGCGCTCACGGAAAGAGGCCAGCAGGACCCAGTCCAGTGCATAAGTGATGGCCTCGCCAAAATCCTTGGGCATGATGGCTGCCTTGGCCGTGCCCAGATCTTCCTGTGTGCGCCAGGGTGTCATCATCACCACAACAACTTCCATCACGTCATCATCCGGGCAGTTGGCGGCAGCGTCGAGCGCAGCACCCATGGGCGTGTTGGAAACCAGGGCGCCATCCCAATAAATGGCGTGGGTTTCGTCGTCCACTGTCCAGGGATAGACCAGAGGGATGCTGCAGCTTGCCAGAATGCGCTGAATGGTAATGCCGGGGGTGACATCTGAGCGGGGCTGAGTGGTGCCGCGCTTATAGATGGGGCGGTTGCTGAAGACGGCCCGTTGGCCGGTGCTGACGTTGGTCGCATTAATCAAGAGTGTGCGCTGGCTTTGGGCCAGGCTCTGCTCATTGATTTTCATTCGTTCAACCAGGGTGCGTCGCAGGGGGCCGGTATCCAGTAGACTGCCCCAGCGCCCCAGCAGCCAGCGGGAAAAGCGTCCCATGCCTGGCAGCAGGGCCGGGCTGATTTCTGGCGGCGGTGAGGTGGAAATATCTTTGGGGACGCGGGGCAACGGTACGCCAATCATCCCACGCAGGATGCGGTTGGCAACCCGGCGGCTCAACCAGCTCATGGTGGGCGGCAGGCCCTGAATATCCTGCTCACGCAGCCCACGCCAGAGCTCGACCAGGTCTTCTCCGGAGTAGCCCTGGGTAATGGCAGCGCCATTGACAGCGCCAATGGAGGTGCCCACAATAATATCCGGTGTCCAACTCCCCTGGTGCTCGTCATCTACACCGGGTTTGGAAGTTTCGCACAGGTATTTGTAAACGCCCGCATGAAAGGCGCCCCGACCGCCCCCACCCGAAAGGACCAGCGTTCTAATGATTGACACGGGAAACCTCCTGAAGGTTATGCGATCAGGTCACCATCCCTGGAGATAGGTGATCCAAACGATTGAGATAGACCATATCAGTCCAGTCTTCGTTAAAGTCAATACGTGTGATGGCAGTGTTGTTCAGAACCATCCAGATTTTTTCGGGGCGCTCGGCGCGGGCAGCAGCCCAGATAATGTGATTGTAGAAGCCGCCATGGCTGATGACCGCCACACGATCTTCTGTTCCGCCATGCCGGGCCAACAGTTCATCGATCACGCGTCGGGCGCGAACCGGGCGCTCTTCTTTGACCTCCATGGAGCGATTCCACCAGCCGGTATCGGTGACGGAATCGGGTAGAACAATGCGCTGGCAGCGGGCCTGCAATTGGGGACGGGTTGCGCCAGGCAGCCCGTAGGGTTCATCAGTTTCGGAGTCGTTCAGGTAAATGCCGCCGCCTTCGTGCCAATCGGGCCAGACGGTGATGGGCAGGTCGAGCGCGGCGGCTACAACCGAGCCCGTATCCACCGCACGGAGCATGGGGCTGCAATAAAGATGGGTGATGCCAAAGCCGCCGTGATTGGCAGCATCACGCCCGGCAGCTTGCGGGTCTGCCGGGGAACGCTGTAAATAATCTGCCAGGGCCCGGGCCTGTTGCCAGCCCATTTCGGTCAATTCAGGATCTGCACTGCGGCCATCCCAGGAACCCGTAGAATCGTACAACGCGTTGTTTGAAGATTGGGCGTGCCGGATAAAGTAAAACTGCATTGTGCGCGTCTCCTTGTCAATTTGTTCATCCTATTTTATTATAAGCTAAGCTTTTTGGGTTATTCTTAGGCCACAAACTTCAAGGAATTTTGATGACAATTTTACCAACCGGGAAATTACCTCCAAAACTACTGGGGCAGCTGCTGAACGGCGCACCAGTATCACATCCACGGGTGCGGTTAGGGCCGGGCGTGGGGCTGGACTGCGGCGTAATTGAAACCAACGGCGTGCTGCAGGTTTTCAAGACCGAGCCGATCACCTTTGCAACCGATCAGATCGGCTGGTATGCTGTTCAGGTGGCGGTGAATGATATTGCGACCACCGGAGCAACGCCGCGCTGGATTATGCTGAGCCTGCTGCTGCCGGAGGGAAAGACAACCCCAGCGCTGGTTGAAACAATTGGGGAGCAAATCTTTACAGCCTGCCGGCTCCATAACCTGACGGTTTTGGGCGGGCACACAGAGATCACTTCGGACCTGGACCGCCCCATTCTGGTGGCTACGCTGGTAGGTGAAACAACAGCAGAGCGGTTGATTACGCCGCGAGGCGCGCAGGTGGGGAACAAGATACTGCTCACCAAAAGCGCGGGGATTGAAGCCACAGCAATCCTGGCACGCGAAATGGCTGAACGATTGCGGGATGCTCTAACCCCCGAAGAGATTGAGGCGGCCCGTAATTACCTATACGAACCCGGGATCAGCGTCCGTAAAGATGCGCAGATTGCCCAACAGGCCGGGCGCGTGACCGCCATGCACGATCCGACAGAGGGGGGCATTGTGACGGCGCTGTGGGAGCTGGCTGAAGCCAGTGACAAGACCCTGCAGGTCAAGCCGGCAGCGATTCCCATCAGCCCGATCACCGAAAAGCTGTGCCGCGCCCTGGAGATTGACCCTCTGGCGGCGATTTCATCGGGGGCGCTGTTATTGACTGCGGCGGCAGAAGACAGCCCGGTGATCTGCCGGGCGCTGGCAGAGGCCGGCATTGCCTGCGCTGTGATTGGAGAAGTAGATGAAGGAGCAGCAGATGTGCAAATCAGCACACCCTGCGGACCGCAACGGCTCTATCAGGTTGAGCGCGACGAGGTTGCAAGGCTATTCGAAACCCCTACAGCATAAGCATAGACTACCATCGTCAAATTAGGTATATCTACGGATTGATTTGGGGAGGCAAAACCGGTATGGTTAATCTGGATTTGGTGTACGGATGATGTGAACCGCTGCTGGCGGTTGCCAGAAGCACTCAGTTTAATGGAGGTTAATGCGTAATGAAACGTTCAACTTTAATCATTGTGATTGGTGTGATCGCGGCGCTCCTTTTAGTTACGGCACAGGCTTTTGCTGCCGCGCCACAAGCCGACCTGACTGGGAAGCCCACCCCCAAGCCCCACGATGGACAGATTGATGACGATAAAGGAAAGCCGGATAAACCATTCAAGCTAAATCAGGGTAAGAAAGAAGTTTATCACGGGGTTATTTTGAGCGTGGATGCCGCCAGCCTGACCGTCCAAATGGAGGATGGCACAACGGCTACGGTGGCTTTGACCACCGAAACCCGGCTGCATGTGCCCACACTGGGGCTGACCGCGACCGCGGCGGATCTGCTGCCTGAGATGCGGGTGATGGTTAAGGCGCGCCCCGATGAAGCGGGGATACTGACGGCGCTCAGTGTAAATGTAATCATGGGGGATGGCGAAGGCGATGACGACATGGAAGCACCCGAGCCAGACGAAAGCCTGGGAATTGTAACTGAGTATATCGCCGGAACCAGCATTACAATTCAGATGGCTGATGGCGCTGTGGTTTCTTATGGGTTGAGCCCCAATGTAAAAATTGTGCCGCATCATCGGGCTAATCTGCTGGATGTGGGTGCTTCGGTCACTGTGGTGGTGCGCCCTGACATTGGCGGCGCAATGCTGACCGCCAAAGGGATTGTTGTTCATCCGCCTGCCGGGGATGAAGACGGCGATTAAAGCCGGCTGATCTCCAGTTTGCCAAGCAGCGCAGGTCGTGGTAAAATCGATCTGTTCGCGTCCCTGTAGCTCAGCGGATAGAGCGCTGGCCTCCGGAGCCAGAAGCGGCAGTTCGAGTCTGCCCAGGGACGCCTCAAAGACGCCGAGAGGCGTCTTTTTTTATGACAGTTCAGGGCGCATAGATTTGACCTGATGCGCCCTGATAGATGTGTTGATTTATAATTTGCCGTTAAAAAGCGGCTGGTTTTATTCTCCTTCAACTCCAATCAGCACGGCTTTGACCGCCACGCGCAGCCGGTAGTTATTTGTGTCTTCGTTGTACCCTTTGCAGGTAATCAGGGTCAACCAGGCCCGGTCTTCGTGCCGCAGGACAGAAGAATCGGTTGGCAATATCTGCCGGATAGATCGAACTTCATATATGTATCTTTCGCCGTTCAGATGGACAATAATCTGGTCTCCCCAGACTAAAGAGCCCAATTGGTTAAAGGGACCAGGCTGGCCATTGGCGTCATAGACATGGGCGGTCAACGCTGAGTTACCGGTCCAGGTAGGATAAGCCGTACCTTCCAACCAGCCAATTTGATTGGCAAGCCAGGTCAGGTCCCATTCGCCACTCTTGACCGGCACACCAACAATTGGCATTGAGACACCCAGGCGGGGAATTTCCAGCCAGATGGGTCCCAGACTGGCATAAGGCTGCGCAGTCGGAGAAGCTGGCAAGACTGTAACACGACCTGGAGCAAAGCCAGTTGCGGGCAATTCAGGTACAGTGACAGAAGCGCTGGATGTTGTGCCATAGATATCAACCGAAGATGCGGGGTCATAGAAGCGCTCGTGGGATAATTCGTTGTAATCTGACTGCGGGTCTGACAAGTCACCGGGCAGGCTTGTCCAGGATAGAGAAGCCGTGTTTGTTACTGTTGATCCGGCAGGCAGATTGCCCATGCGTACCCGGAAAGAGATTACGCTGTTCTCGCCATTATTCAAGAACTGGCTATAGTATACTCGCAGAACCGGTGCCAGGCTGGCATCTAACTGTGTGGGTTCCTGCCCACTGACATAGGTCAGCGAGCCTGGAATGTAGGTTAGCTGTGAGGGAACAATGTCCGTCAGCATCGCATCCCAGGCTGTTTGATTGCTGGCATCTGTGTGGGCAATTGTTAATGTAAAGGTGACATCTTCACCTGGCAGCGCCATGTCCGGATCAACAGATTTGGTGAGCGTCAGATCGGGTTCCAGGATCGTAATGGGATCGGCAATATCCTCAAGTGAGCCGCTATCCCATTGCCAGACGACATGGTTTTGCAGGGTGCTGCCACGGGTATTCTCAGCATTGTCCAGTACTACAACGGTGTATCGAACGGTCAGAACAGCTTCATCGGCGCCGGCATTGGTGACATTTCCAAAGTTAAGCTGCATGACACGACCCTGGTCAACCGGGTCGAGGCTGCCAGTTGGGTAAGCGCTAAAGACTGCAGTGTTACAAACTCCAGCAAATCCTCCAGCAATGTCTGTGGTGACTTCAGGAGAGCTAGTGGTAATGCTGATGCAATCCTGGAAGGCCAAGCCCCGATCAAGGGTATCTGTGAGGGTCATTGTTTCCAGGCTGCCAACCGGGATGAGCATGGCAACCTGATAGGTAATGGTTTCACCAATAGCCACGTTGGGATCGGGTGTGGAAGGTTCGCTAGAACCCGCCAGCACCTTGGACAAATCCTCGTTGGGCATAGTGATCAATTGGTCTTCATCATCATCTTCGTTGTTGCCGGTGTCTGGATCGTCACCGTTCGACCCATCATCAACCACGGTCCCCAGGTTGAGCAGACTGGTTTCGCCAGGCGGGATTTCTGTGGCGACCTGTACAGTTACCGTACGGGTTACTGTTTCGCCAGCCAGTAAGGTAAAAGTAGGCCAGGTGACAATGCCTGAGGATTCAGTACCGCCATCGCTGGCAGAAACAAAACTCGTTAATAGCGGCAGGGTATCGGCAACCAAAACCCCTGTGGCTGTCTGGTTCCCAACATTGGAAATCGTCAAAGTATAGGTAAGGGTAACACCAGGGCCAACCACCGTTTGACCATCATCCTTCGTAATGGTCAGGTCTGGGGCAGCAGTTGTGGGTGTGTCGTCATCATCGTCATTGTTGCCAGGGTCTGGGTCTTCTCCATTGCTGCCATCGTCAACAATCAAGGCATTGTTTAAGATCTCAGTAACATCTGCCGGCAAGGGGTTATCCACCTGAACGGCAAATGTGATTGTGCCGCTAGCCCCAGCAGCCAGATTGCCAATTGTGTAGGTGCACAGCGTTCCAGCCGGGTCATTGTCGACACAAGACCAGCCTGTGGAACTGCCAGCCAGGTCAAAAGTGGTATGAAGAGGAACGGTATCAGTAATCACAACGCCGGTGGCATCCTGATTGCCCACATTAGCATAGGTCAGAGTATAGATAACTACAGCACCCGGCACAGTACTCCCGCCACCATCATCTTTGACAATGCTCAGATCGGGGGCCGCAATTGTGGGTGTATCATCATCGTCTTCGTTAT
>JAGOFZ010000070.1:6210-7779 GCA_017996955.1 Longilinea sp. | reverse complement strand
CGGGATCATCATCCGCAATGAGAATTTTGTCAGCCATGGCCGCCTCTTTCGGTGTAGGAATTGCTTGATGCTGTCAGTCTAGCATAAAGTGACTGGAGAGGCAAGCCCATTACCCGTTAAATCTTGACGCTCGCGGGTATAATGCGTTTATGCACCTTGCCCGCTATGAGAAAATCTGCCGCGAAAACTGCCGCTTGCAGCCTGATCAGGTGATTCTGGTGGGTCTTTCCGGCGGCGCCGACTCCCTCTGCCTGGCAGATTTGTTGGATCGGCTGGGCTACCCGCTGGCTGTCGCCTATTTCAACCACGGCCTGCGCCCCGAGGCTGCCCACGAGGCTGAAACCATTGCGCAACTGGCCACTTCACGCGGCTGGCAGTATCTATCAACGTCTGCTCCCATTGCCGAGATGGCGCGCCAGCAGCGCCTCTCAATCGAAGCCGCCGCCCGTCAGGCTCGCTACACCTTCTTGTTTGATGCCGCTCGCCGGGTAGGTGCCCAGGCCGTAGCAGTCGGCCATCAGGCAGACGATCAGGTCGAAACCATCTTACTGCATTTACTGCGCGGCAGCGGTCTCAATGGTCTGCGGGCCATGCGCTGGCGGGCTATTTTCCCAGACTGGGACCCCCAGATTCCGCTGGTTCGTCCGCTTCTGGGCACCTGGCGGACCGAAATTGCTGTCTGCTGTGCAGACCGCGGCCTGGTCCCGCTGGAAGATGCCACCAATGCCGAGCAGCACTTCACTCGTAACCGTATCCGTGCCCAACTGCTCCCCATGCTGGAAACCTATAATCCGCAAATTAAATCTGCCCTCTGGCGTCTGGCCTTCACTCTTCAGGGCGATTTTGATATCCTGACCTCGGTCGTGGATACCACCTTCCAGTCGCTGCTGCGGCAGTCTGACCTCGGCCGGGTTGCCATGGATCACCATACCCTGGCCGAATTGGAAGATGGCCTGTTAGCCGCTGTGCTACGCCGGGCGGCTCAATCGGCCTGCCCATCGCTTGACGATCTTGACTTTGATGCCGTCCAGCGCGCCTGCGCTTTTGTACGCCAGACCATCCCGCAGGGACGCGTGGAACTGACCTCCGGCCTGGTCATTTTCCGTGAAGGTGATCAAATCATTCTGGCGCAATGGGATCAATTACCTCTCGAACCAGCCTGGCCGCAAATTCCTGACGGTTCCGTCATTCCCATTCCCGTACCTGGAGAACTCTCCCTGCCCGGCGGTTGGCTTCTGACGGCTCAATACCTGGAATCGGCCCGGCTGTCCGATCTGCGCCCTAATTTTGGCGACCCCTTTGCCTGCTGGCTGAATGCCGCCGCCCTTCCCGGGCCATTGCTGCTGCGCACCTGGCAGCCCGGCGACCGTTTTAACCCGCTTGGCATGGCCAATAAGACCGTCAAACTGGCCGACTATTGGACCAATGTCGGCCTGCCGGTGCGGGCTCGCTCCAATTGGCCGCTGGTTGTCAGCGGTTCACAGATTATCTGGGTGCCCGGTTACCGCCCGGCGCACTCCAGCCGTTTGTCTGAAGCGCCCCAGGCGGTTATTCATTTACTATTGACCA
>JAGOFZ010000070.1:0-6110 GCA_017996955.1 Longilinea sp. | reverse complement strand
ACCCCGCGTCCGTTCTGCAGCCATTGCAGAAAATGATTCAAATCGCGGGTTGTCACACTGCCAATCGATTGATCTGGCGGCAGAAAATCTGCCAGCAGTTGTAAATCACCCATAAAAGCCTTGATGGTGTTCGACGAGCGCCCCTGATCGCGTAAATAAATCTCCCAGGCACGCAGGGCGGGGGGCAGCAGCGTCTGCGGGGAAATATGCACTTCGGGGCTGGACTGGAGAGTCATAATTCAAGTCTCCTGACTTTCGTATAGGATTTTCGCATAGCCTAACAAATCCAGTTTACAATAAATCAAAAACCCTGTCAAATGATTTTGCAGCACAATTTTGGGCATTTTCCCCTGGAATATGAACTTCAATGCACCCATCTCCCCCAGGATGCAGCCGTGATGCTCTCTACTCGCCCAGAATCGCCCGATTTAATATCAACTGAATGGCTTCGTAATTGGGCAGCAGCACCGAGGCCCCGCCCGGCGTCATATAGGGGTAGGTTTCACCCGGCCCAATCGCATATCGGTGAATCCGCGTCGAGTCCGCAATCAAACCGGGAGCAATCCCGCCCAGCGTCACCACCACATCCAGCGGCACATTGGTCTCCACATTCTGCTGGTAAATTTGATACAGCTCTGGTATCCGGCTGACCGCATCCAGGCTCATCAGGCGGGTGAATAGTGCTTCCATCACCTCTTGAGAGCGCCGCCCGCGGTCAAAGTCCGAGGTACTGTATCTTGACCGCACATACCATAGCGCCGTTTGCCCGTCCATGTGCACCCAGCCCGGCCCCACCGAGCAGTAGCCATCATACGCCTGTGGCAGCTTGCATTGGTCAGTCAAGTTGACCGCCGCATTCACATCAATCCCGCCCAGGCTGTCCACAATTGCCGTAAATCCCCGGAAATTGGTCAGCATATAATAATCTGGCCGAATGCCAAAATTATATTCCAGCGTGGCCGCAGTCAATTCAAAGCCGCCAAACTCCATGGCGGTATTGATCCGGTCTGTGCCAAAGTTGGGCATCTCCACATACAAATCCCGCGGAAAAGACACCACGCTGATTGTCCCGTTCTGCGGGTTAATCAATACCAGCATAAAGACATCCGTGCGGTAATCCAGCGACTGCCGCATGTCTGACCCCAGCACGAGGATTTTGATCAGGTTATCTGCACTTGGTGCTGTGGGAGTCTGCCCCGGGGTGTATGCATCCGCCGTTGGGATAACCATCTCGTTGGGGCTTTCCGGCGTTGGCGGCATGGGTTGAAATGGCGTTGGTGTCACCGTTGCATTCGGATCATTGATCCACACCGGGTTTCCTGCCTGTCCTCCCGGCTGAACTGGAAAATTACAGGCCACCATTGTCAAAACAATGACCAGCATCCCCCAGAAAATAGGCTTGGGTATTTTAGTCATAGCGCGCGCAAATCCTATCTATAAATCCTATCGCCGGACGCGGTTACAGCGCCTGTCGCGAGTCTGTATTATGAGACGCTGTAGTTGCAGGAAATGTTCCAGTTTCAGCCCAATAGATGGGCAAACCTAATCCTGCTTTGACGCTGGCGGTGGTCGTCAGGCTTGCTGTTGCCGTGGCTGTAGTATCCCCCTGGGATACGGCGGTCACTGTAGCAGTGTCTGTGGTTCCATTTGATGCATCATCTGGGATGCTCACACTGACCGTAATTTCCTGGCTCGTACCGGCAGCCAGTGGCCCAACCGTCATGGGTGCAATCGTTGTGGTCCACACCGCCCCGCTGACGCTCAGATCAAAATAATCGCTGGTGTTGCCAGTATTTGTCACAGTCAGGGTGTAGAGCACATCCGCGCCCGGGCTTCCCGATGCCGAGTCTGCCGCCGGACTCAGCGACACGCCGTAACTTGCCAGGGTATTGGCTGTGGTGGTCAAGGCTGCTGAATCTGAAACCGTTCCACTGGCCTGGGATACCGCTGTCACGGTCACGGTGTCGGTGCTCCCACCCGCCGCACCCGCCGGGATGCTGACTGTTACGGTGATATTCTGCGTTGCCCCTGCCGCCAGCGGCCCCACGGCAGATGGCGCCGCCACGCTCGTCCAGCTTGCCCCGCTGGTTGAGACGGTGAAAGTGTCGCTGACGTTCCCCGTATTGGTCAAAACCAGCACATAGTTAACATTTGTGCCCGGATCGCCACTTTGTGCATCGGCCGCCGGGGTCAAAGAAACCCCGTAAACCGATGGAACCGTCGGCGTCAAAGTGACTGTAGGGGGCGGGGGGGTATGGGTGGGCGGTAGCACTTCCGTTGCAGTGGGGGTGCGGGTTGGTACATTCGGCACCCAGAATTTGGCCCCGGCATAAAGCTGTGTGCTGTATCCCATGCAGTTCGCCAGTTGCAGTTCATAAACTGAAACATTGTAATCACGGCTCAGGCTGTAGAGCGTATTCCCCGCGCTCAGGGTAATTTGAATCCACCCACGCGGCGGGCCGCAGGGAATGGTTGTGGCTGTTACCGTGGGCAAAATAATCTGCCCGGGCGGCAGGTAAATAAATGTACCCGCCAACAATGTATCAGTAAACAAACAGTTGGCGCTTCGCAGCGTATCCTGCGTAATCTGATATTGGCTTGCCAGCCCTGCCAGGGTCTCGCCAGGTTGGATATAATGCTGCACCCAGCCTTGCGGGGGCAGGCAGCCGGGCATGGCTGTTGGCGCTGTCAAAGGCAGCGTGGGGGTTGGCTGAATCTGCGTCTCCCCTGCCTGGGTTGGGTTGGCGGACAGCGTTTCAATTGCCAGCGTCTCACCCGGCGTGGCTGTTGCAGCGGCCGGTCCAGCTTCGGTTGGCGCTGGCAGCCACATATTCCCCTCGGTGATTGAAAGCGTCAGTGCTCCCAGGGCAATCAACCCTGTGATCAGCGCCGATGCCAAACCACCCAGGATGGACCTCAGCGACTTCATTCGCCTAAAAATCGTCCAATCTGCCGGGGTTTTTCAATCGGCAGCAGCACGCTGAAGGTTGAACTCTGTCCAATTTCGCTCTCAACCCAGATGCGCCCGCCGTGCGCCTCAACCAGTGCTTTGGCAATTGCCAGCCCCGCGGTGTTTTCGCCAATACCAGCGATGGTCGTTTCACTGCCATCAGCACTGGCCTGGCGGGCAAAAATCCGCGGCAAATCCTCCGGCGGAATGCCCCCACCGCTGTCGGTAACCTGAATCAACAGATAGGTTGTTTCATCAATATCCTGGTTGATCTGAATATTGAGCCGGATAATCCCTTCTTGTGGCGATGCGCTCCCTGCATTTTGCAGCAAGTGCCCCATGATTTGCTGTAGTGCTTCGCGGTCAGCAAAAATCCTGGG
This sequence comes from Longilinea sp., assembly GCA_017996955.1. Lineage (GTDB taxonomy): Bacteria > Chloroflexota > Anaerolineae > Anaerolineales > Anaerolineaceae > JAGOFZ01. The sequence continues at coordinate 2,780 of JAGOFZ010000070.1, read as the reverse complement.
CAGCACCTCAGGCATGCCCACGCGCAGAGTCAGGTTCTTTTCCCGCAGTTGGGCGCTTGTATCGCTGATCGTCTGGTCAATTACGGCAGCCAGGTCAATCGCTTCAGGCGTCAGCTCCGAGAGCTCGCCCTGTCGGTTAACGATCCCCATCAGTTGATCCAGTAACTGCCGCATTTGTTCAGAGGCGTGCTTGGTGCGTTCCAGGAACTTCTTCTGCTGCGTTCCCAAAATGCCAATCGACTCGCCCAAAAGTAACTCGGTGTACCCCAAAATCGATGAAAGCGGCTGCCGCAGTTCGTGAATACTGCCCGAAATCGCGTCACGTTCCTGCCCGGTAATTCCACCGCCTGCATTCAGTTCTTTTTCAAGATCCATGATCTTCATATTGGCTTGCGCCATGCCATTCTGCAGCCGGGCCATTTCTTCTAATGTCATCCGCAGTTCAGATTCTAACTGCTGCTCAACCTCGGAGGTAGGCCGCACGGCATGGGCCGCATCTTCCAACGCGGTACGCAGGCTCTCATTCTCAGCATCCAGCCGCCGGATGGTCTCCTGTGCTTCGGCGCGCAGCGCCAGCAGTGATTCAACCTCCGGGTTGGTCTCGGCGCTGCTCCGCAGCACCTGCACCTGCTGCTCCAGAGCCAGAATTTGCGTTCGCGCGGCTTCCAGCACCTGCTGCGAGTTTTCGCCGCTGGCGCCGAGCGCATTCTGTTCCAGTGCCCGGTTCAAAACTGCCGCCATGCGCCCGCTGTTAGCCTGCAAGTTGGCCTGATCTTCCATGCTCCAGCCGTAATTGGAATATGGCGACATAATCATCACGCTCCCCACCACCTGATTGCCGTGCTGGAGCGGTATCACCAGCACATGCCCCGGGTCGCGTACATTCACCGCCTCGCAGATAGCCTTCAGGTCCTGCGGCGGGTTGCCTTGCGGCGACAGCTTTAATGGCTTATTGCGCTGAATACTGGAGGCCAGCAGCGGAATCCGGTTTTGCGGCAGGGAAAACCCTGGCAGCGCTTCCTCGCGGATCAAATCGTATCCGCAGATAAAATTAACCTGCCCAAAGGGGTCTGGCACCGATGAGATAAACGCCAGGTCCGCCACCATCGTCCGAGAGATGGCTTCAGCCAGCAGTTCGCCAACTTTCAGCGGCTCAGTCTGATTCGATATATCCAGCCAGGCCTGGATGATTCTTGGGTCCGTCTGACCACGGCGTTGCGACTGAACGGTATCCTCGCTGTGCACGGGCTCGGCTGCTGCCTCTGTATCTGGCGATAAACGCCGCACCAGTCCCGGCAGCAGCGGATAAGTGCATAACTGCGCCAGCCGCACAAACCCGGCAAAATTACCCGCCTCAGTTTCAATCAACAGGTGCGCCATCACACCCGCCAGCATCAACCCCATAAACCCAACACCCAGCCCCCATTCCTGTGGCCGCCGGATGAACAAAATCAGCAGTCCACCAATGAGGATTGCGCTGGCAAACATTTGCCAGTACCAGTCCAGCATGCCCCGGTTAAAGGTGGCGGTCGGGTCGGCCTGCGCCGCCTGTGACCAGGCATAAATCTCAAAGAATAATAACCCAATCGCCCCCAGGTTCAGGACGGTATTCAGAATATCGCCCCACCGGCAGGGGGTTGGAAAGCACCAGATCCATACGATCCACAGCAGGCTCGCCACGGTCAACCAGCGGTCAAGCGGCGGCAGCAAATGCGCCGGACTGACCACCTTCTGCCAGGCCAGGCCGCTGACCAGGAACAGCGCCAACTGGGCAAGCAGAATCACCACAAGTCCCAGGGCTAAGCGTTTGGCCACCGGCTCAGGCTTGTTTCGCTTGAACAGGAACCCCTGCAGCGCAGCAATGATTGAGAATGCCAGTACCAGATGGTACAGTAAATTCCCCGGCGGCGTGGTAAGCATTTTGAGAATTTGAGCAAGTAATGTAGCCATAATTTTAATGATTATAGCACGGGTATGAAACTCGGTTGCTTTTTTGAACCCCTGAAAGGTTGACAAATCTGTAAATTCCGGTAAAATACTCCTCGCAAGTTGAGCCGAAGTGGCGGAATTGGCAGACGCGCTACGTTCAGGGCGTAGTGGGATTATCCTCGTGAGGGTTCAAATCCCTCCTTCGGCACCTCAAACCCCGTGCAAACGGGGTTTTTGTTTTCTTGTCTTGAAATTAATTTGGGTGTATGATTAATACCATGAACTGGGTTAAAACAAATCTCCGCCGAATTTTAATCGTTGGGGCAGTGGTTGTCCTGCTCCTCCTGATGATGGACTTAAATAACCGGGTGGTTGCTCTCAACCGCTTAACCAATCAGCGAGATGACATGCGGACTGAAATCTCCCAGTATAGCGCGACGGCGACTGTCCTATATACCCAGATCGCCTTTGCGACTTCCGAAGCTGCTGTCGATATCTGGGCTCGCGCCAAGGCGCATTACATCCTGCCGGGGGACGTACTGGTTGTGCCCTTGCCGCCGCCCGGCGCCACACCTGAGCCTGTCTTCTTTCCCACCCCCACGGTGATGCCTGTCGAAAATTATCAGGTCTGGTGGGCGCTAATCTTCGGCGAATAAATCGGTCCGGCAAACCTATTCTTCAGTCACTCGGCGGATGGCCAACAGCGTCAGGTCGTCCGCTGCCGCCGCGTTCTGCCTGAATTCGCTCACCGCATGATCCAGTGTCTCCAGCAGTTGGCACACATCTTTTCCGCGTACCCCGGCAATCGTCTCCAGGATCCGCTCTTCGCCGAACATCTCCTCAGTAGGTGA